>CAZQFG010000179.1:0-6325 GCA_964592515.1 uncultured Chryseobacterium sp.
AAGATGCTCAGCTCCGTGAAGTTGGGTGCGCGGCCCAGGATCTCCTTGATCTTGTCGAACTCCTCGGGCAGCAGACCGAGCTTCTTGGCGGTGTCCACGCCAGCGGGCGCGGTGTCGGGGTTGACGGTGGTGGTGGCCATGATGAGGGCGCAAAGGTAACCGGGGGAGGGAACGTGACGGGAAGCACACTACCACCCCGGCATCCCCCACCCCGCCCCGGCGTCTACCTTCGGCCCGCCCATGCCCGGAGCCCTCCTCGCCATCGCCTATTGTGCCTTGTTCCTCTTCGGGATCCGGCGTTGGGCGTTCTTCCGGGACGTGCCCGGACTGCCCGTGCGCTGGATCGGTGGTTTCTTCCTGTTGAAGGTTTTGGCAGGCACCGCGCTCTGGGCCGTGTACACCTACATCCACCCCGACCGCGCCACGGCCGACATCTACAAGTTCTTCGACGACAGCGCGGTGATGACCAACGCGCTCTTCACCATACCGGCCGACGGACTGCGCATGCTCTTCGCCATCGGCAACGACACGCCCTACTTCACCGAGCACTACTACAGCGCCATGAACAACTGGGTGCGCCAGTACGAGAGCAATCTCTACAACGATGCGCACACAATGATCCGCTTCAATGCCGTGCTGCGCCTGTTCTCCTCCGGCCACTACCATGTACACACGGTGTTCGCCAGCTTCATCTCGCTGACCGGTCTGGTAGCCTTGTACAAGGGCTTGGTGCCCTTGGTGCGCGGCATGGAGCGACCATTGGTGGTCGGCGTGTTCCTCTGGCCCAGCCTGCTGTTCTGGTCCAGCGGCGTGCTGAAGGAATGCCTGTTGATCGGCGGATTGGGCCTGTTCGTGCACGCCGCGTTCAGCATGATCCACGGCGGCGTGCAGCGACGCGCCGTGTTGCAAGGAGTGCTCGGACTGGTGATGATGTTGCTCGTGAAATACTACGTGCTGCTCTGCCTCATTCCGCCGCTGGTGGCCTACGCCTGGCAGGTGCGGCGTGGCGGTAGCGCGTGGACGAAATTCGCGGTGGTGCATGGGCTTGCCATACTGCTGGTCCTGGGCGCCGCGCGCCTGGGGCCGGGCACCGACATCATGTACCTGCTCAGCGTGAAACAGCATGACTTCATTGGTCTGGCCCACTTTACCGGCAGTGGCAGCCATGTGGACACGCCCCTGCTGAAGCCCGATGCGCTCACTTTCCTGAAGGCCATCCCGAGCGCCTTCCACATGACCTTCATTTCGCCGTTCCTCACCTGGCACCGCGGCGCCTTGGGGCTGATGGGCGCTGTGGAGAACCTACTGATCCCGCTGGGGACCCTTTGGGCGCTGCGGTACCGCCGCAAGTGGGCCACAGTGAACGTTCCGCTGTTGCTGTTCGCCATCAGCTTCGTGGTGTTGCTCGCGCTCATCATCGGTTGGAGCATCCCCATCGTGGGCGCCATGCTGCGCTACCGCATCCCCTTGTTGCCCTTCGTAGCGCTCATTTGGCTGCTCGTGGCCGACCCAGCGCGCATTCCACTTCCCAAGTTCCTTCGCACGCCATGATCAGACCGCTGCTCTTCCTCCTGCTGCTCGCCACCGGTTGCGCCTTCCGCTCCGAGCCCGCCGACCTGGTGGTGCACAACGCCCGCATCCACACGCTGGACGAGGCGAACACCGTGGCGCAGGCGATGGCCATCCGCGATGGACGCATCATCGAGATCGGGCCCGAGCGCCAGATCCTGAACAAGTACGCCGCCACCGAGACCTTCGACGCCGCGGGTCGGTCGGTGTACCCGGGCTTCATCGATGGGCATTGCCACTTCTTCGGCTACGGGTTGAACAAGCAGAAAGTGGACCTGCAAGGCACGAAGAGCTGGGCCGAAGTGCTGGAGCGCACCGTGGCCTACGCAAAGGCGCATCCCGAAAAGACCTGGATCCTGGGGCGTGGCTGGGACCAGAACCTGTGGGACAACAAAGAGTTCCCGGACAAGACCGAACTGGACCTCCTCTTCCCCGACCGTCCGGTGCTGTTGCAGCGCGTGGATGGACATGCCGCCATCGCCAACTCCACGGCACTGCATCATGCGGGCATCACGGCCAACACGCGCGTCGCAGGCGGGCAAGTGCTGGGCCGTTTCACCACGCCACAGGGCGACACCTCCTGGACCGAGCCGGCCATGGTGGCGGAGATCCGGCACATGGGCTATCCGTTCTGGGAGCCCACCGGTGTGTTGGTGGACAATGCCGTGAGCGTGTTCCAGACCATCTTCGATGAGGCTGATGAGGCCACCAAGCGCAAAGCCCTGCTCGATGCCCAGGCCGACTGTTTCGCCGTGGGCCTCACCATGGTGGCCGATGCCGGGCTCGATGTCGGCACCATCGAACTCATCCGCCGCATGCAACAGGAAGGTGTGCTGAAGATGCGCATCTATGCCATGGTGGCCGATGCCCCTGAGCACCTTGCGCACTTCGCGAAGGCGGGCCCCATTGCCGATGAACGCCTGTGGGTGCGCAGCGTGAAGGTGTATGCCGATGGCGCCCTGGGCAGCCGCGGCGCCTTGCTGAAAGCGCCCTACAGCGACCAGCACGACCACCACGGCCTGCAGCTGGCCAGCCGCGAGCACTTCGCTGAAGTGGCGCAGTGGTGCAAACAACACGGCTTCCAGATGAACACGCACTGCATCGGCGACAGCGCCAATAAACTGCTGCTGGATGTGTACGCCGAGGTGCTGGGCGGCACCAACGACCTGCGGTGGCGCATTGAGCACGCCCAGGTGGTATCGCCGCCCGACCGCCCGCTCTTCGCGCAATACAGCATCATCCCCAGCGTGCAGCCTACGCATGCCACCAGTGATGGTCCCTGGGCCGGTGAGCGCTTGGGACCGGAGCGCATCGCGCACGCCTACGCCTACAAAGACCTGCTGAGCACCTTGGGCCTGCTGGCCTTGGGCACCGACTTCCCCGTGGAAGGCATCGACCCGCTGCAGACCTACCGCAGCGCCGTACTGCGGCAGGCGGCCGATGGCTGGCCCGAGGGCGGCTACCACACCGAGAACGCACTGACCCCGTTGGAAACACTGCGCGGCATGACCATCTGGAACGCGCTGGCCACCTTCACCGAGCAGGACCTCGGCACCATTGAGGTGGGCAAGCGCGCCGACCTCACCGTGGTGGACCGCGACCTGGCCACCAGTACACCCGAAGGCTTGCGAAAAGCCAAGGTGGTGGCCACCTTCGTGAACGGTGAGCGCGTACACTGAACCAGCGGCAGCCTTTTGCACGTGTGCACGTCTTGCATGCGACCATGCAACACATGAGCAACGGACTGGCCTTTGAATGCGACCAGGACTGGGACGCCATGCGCCCCACCGCGAACGGCCGCCATTGTGCGCAGTGCGACCATGCCGTGGTGGACTTCACCCGCTGGGAGCGACAGGCCATGCTGGAGCATCTGCGCGCGAACCCCGGCACCTGCGGCCTCTACACCACCGAACAGGTGGAGCCCGGACTGGTGCCCATTACGGATATCAGTGGTGGGCTTTTGCGCGGGGCTTTTGCTGCATTGGCCGCGCTCACACTGCACACCGCGCACGCCCAAGCGCCCCTGCACGCTCCCGCACCAACGGAACAACAGCCCGTAGTGCAGCCCGGCCCACGCGTTGAGACCCGAGCCGAGAAGGACCCCGGTGCCAAGTGCTGGATGGAAGAGCCCACTGAAGAGGCCGCACCCGCACGCCAACATCGACGGAGCAAATACTATGTCTCAAGCCGTTTCCCGTTCGTGCACAAACGGCGTCCCCGCAGGATGGGGTACTTTTAAACCGATGGCCACGCAGCACTTCAACCACCAGCGGCATGCGCTTCACCTGCGACCAGCAATGGGAGGACATGCGTCCCGAAGGCGCCGATCGCTACTGCGAGCAATGCGACAAGCCGGTAATGGACTTCACCGCTTGGAACAGGGCCGAGCTGAAAGCGTGGTATGCGGAACATCCGGAGACCTGCGGCATGTTCCGTATCGAGCAAGTGGACCCGGGTCTGGTGCCCTTGCCCGAAGTGCCACGCGGCCTGCTGAACGGCGCACTGGCCGCACTGGCCGCGTTGACCCTGCACACCGCGCAGGCCCAAGTACCGTCGTCGCTGCCAACGCCCACGGAGCAGGTGCCCGCGACCACCACGACCAGCGAACAGCCCGCGATGGCGTTGCAGGAGAAATGCTGGATGGAGAAGCCCGCGCCCGAGCAGGCCGTCGTGCCGAAGCAGCGCGCGAAGTACTACGTATCGGCGCGCTTTCCCTTCGTGCACAAGCGGCGCGTGTTCCGCACCATCGGCTGCCCCTCGTTCTAAAGCTGGATCTGTTCCAGCACGCGCTCGATCTGCAGGAAGTGCCGTTCCTGGTGCGCGATCGGGAAGCGGAAGGCGTCACCGGCCTTGAAGCGGATGATCGGGCCCAATGTGCTCGTGACCTTCTCCCCCTCCAGCCCGCGGGTACGTGCCCGCTCCAGCAGGCCCATGAAGCCCTGCAGCATCTCGCGGAAACGCACAAGGGGCGCCAGTGCATCATCGACATTCACCGGCGCGGTGCGAGCGGGATCGAACATGCGCAGCGTGCGCATTCGCATGGGGATATCGCCGTTGGGTTTCGGGGTCATGGCGTTCACGGAATACTGGCCCAACAGCCCGGGCGTGAAGGTGGACCGGAAGCGGAGCCCGTTGTTCTCGTTGGCATAGAGCCGTTGGAGGATACGGTAGTAATGCCCGCTGCTCAGGTTCATGTGCTGCACCACCTCCATCACGCTCCAGCGGTCAGGCGCGGGGCGCATCAGCAGGCGCTCGGTCGGCAGGTCCAGCAGGGCTTCCGTGCGGGCCAGTTGCGCGCGTAGTTGCTGTTGAAGGGTATCGATCAGGGTGCGGGTATCAAGGGTCAGCATAGCGGTGCGAAACTACCCGGGTGCCTAGGGGCGAGCACTTGATCCACATCAAGAACGCTCACCGCACCTTCGCCCGCAGCCGGCTGAAGGTCTCGGGCGTCATGCCCAGGTAGGAGGCGATATCCTTCTGGGCCACCAGCTGCAACAGGTGCGGACTGCGTTGCAAAAGGCGGCGGTATCGCTCCTCGGCGGAAAGGGCCAACTGCTCGATCTCGCGCGTGGCACGCCCGGCGATCAGCTCTTCGAGGATCAGGCGGCCGAAGCGCTCCATGGCAGGGATGCGGTCGTAGAGCCTATACAGGTCGGTGCGCTCGATGCCCCAGAGCACACTGTCGGTGACGGCCCGCACCTGGAACCGGCCGGGGCGCTGCGACACGAAGGAGTCGAAATCGCCGGACCAACTGTGGTCGTAGGAGAAACCCAGGCAGTGTTCGTCGCCATCGTGCTCGAAGTAGAGCCGCTGCACGCCGCTCTCCACGATGTAGAACCGGTGCTCCACCTTGCCCGCCTCGGAGACGCGCTCGCCTTTCGCGAAGGCGTACGTGCGCCAGCAGGGACCCACCTCGGCCCATTCGGCATCGGTGAGCTTCACGTAACGATCAATGGTGATCCGGACGCGTTCCACAGCGCGAAGGTCCGCAATGTGCCCAGCGCCAGCAACGCCCCGCCGCCATGAAGGGCCGACGGCTAACTTGGTCGCGATGACAGCACGGTCCACCTCCCACAACGACCCCGCCAGTTGCACCCTGGTGCGCATCCTCGGCGAATCGGTACGGCCCGGTGAGCACCGCACCCTGGACCTGCAGGTGGCCAAGCTCTACACCCGCACCAGTGTCGATATCCCCGTGGTGGTGCACCGCGGTCCGCAGGAAGGCCCCGTGCTGCTGGTATTGGCCGGCGTGCATGGCGACGAGGTGAACGGCATCGACACCGTACGCCGTATCCTGGCCGATATCGCCGAGCGCCCGTTGGAGCGCGGCACGCTGGTGGCCATCCCCATCCTCAACGTCTTCGGCTTCCTGGCCATGAAACGCGAACTGCCCGATGGCCGCGACCTCAACCGCTTCTTCCCCGGCGCGGCCAACGGCTCGCTGGCCAGCCGTCTGGCGCATGCGCTGGTCACCGAAGTGCTGCCCGCCGTGGATGTGGTGATCGATCTGCACAGCGGCGCCGACCAGCGCTACAACCATCCGCACCTGCGGTTCACCGAGGGCGATGAAGGCTCTTGGGAGATCGCACAGGTCTTCGACCCACCGCTGGTGCTACGGGCGCCCATACGCGACAAATCCATCCGCGCCCACCTGAACCACTTGGGCAAGCGCTATGTGCTCTTCGAGGGCGGCAAGGCGCGCAGCCTGGACGAGGATGCCGTGCGCGAGGCGTACCGTGGCGTGGCGCGCGTAATG
>CAZQFG010000180.1:0-6263 GCA_964592515.1 uncultured Chryseobacterium sp.
ACAAGGCCGCCACGACCGCTGATGTGCAGGACCAATGGAACCACTGGGCCTTCGTGAAGAACACGGTGACAGGCCAGATGAAGATCTACCTGAACGGCACGCTGTGGCATAGCGGCACCGGCATGACGCGGCCCTTGACGGGCATATCCACGTTCAGGTTGGGCAGTGCGGCGAACGGGAGCGTGCCCTACCTCGGCGCCCTGGATGAGATCAATGTGTTCGCAGCAGAAGTGGATGCGGCCACCATTGCCGCTTGGAAGGACCGGGCCATCAGCGCCGAACACCCCAATGCGGGGGCCCTCCTCTACTCCTTCCACTGCGACGAACTACCGGATGTGCACGTTCTGCAGAACAGTGCCGACCCGGCCCACCAGGGACTGGCCATGGGCACCGTGCAGCGCCTCTACCGGGAAGCCCCTGAGACCTTCCAGAACGTGCTGCCCATTACCGTTCGACCCGACCTCTCCTTCGTACAGGGCATCTATGAGAGCGACTTGGACACCGTGGTCCTAGAGCGCCAGGAACCCCTGCCCTTGCTCACTGAGGAGTTCTTCGCTGTGGATGGTAACGGGGTGGTACCGGTGGATACCGTGTTCGCCTGGCTGGGAGGCATGATCTATAACTATGGCCCAGATGGTGTTGCGGTGGATTCCATCCCCTCAGGCGGAACGCTGGATATCAACGACACCCTCAATTACTTCGGCGTTCCGTTCGAGGTGGTCCGGGACTGGGAGATCGGCCGCTTCATCACCCCTTATGGGATCGGCCTCACGTTAGGCCCCAACGGGTTCCGCTGGACCTTCGACGTGACCGATTACCAATGGCTATTGCGTGACAGCGTGGAACTCAGCGCGGGAAACCAGCAGGAGCTCATTGACCTGGAGTTCGAGCTGATCGAAGGGGTCGCTCCTCGTCGTGTGGTGGGCCACCAGCGCCCTTGGGGCGGACTAACGAGCCGCAGCTACGCCGACTTGGACAACGATGTGGCACTGCCGCCCGTGACCGTGGACCTGAGCCCTGAAGCGAGCCAGTGGGCGCTTCGCACTCGCCTCACCGGACATGGCCACAACAGCAACACGGGCGACTATCCGCATTGTTGTGAATGGAAGGACAACACGCATTACCTCTACCTGAATGGCAACCAAGTGGATGCATGGCACATTTGGCAGGAGAACGACTGCGCGGAGAACCCGGTGTATCCCCAAGGCGGCACCTGGCTCAATAGCCGTGAGGGTTGGTGCCCGGGCGACCTGGTGAAGGACCATGAGGTGTTGCTACCCGGGCTGGTGGCAGGCGGAACGGCCACACTGGACTACGGGATCACCCCGGTGCCAGCGAACAACCAAGGCATGGGGGGCGGCAATTATGTGATCAATATGGACCTGATGGAATACAGTGCGCCCAGCCACCAGTTGGATGCCGAGATCGTGGAGGTGAAGCGGCCCAGCACCACCGATATGTACCGCCGCGACAACCCGATCTGTTATGCGCCATTGATCGTCCTGCGGAATGCCGGTTCCACCGACCTCACCAACGTCACATTCACGTATGGCGTGAGCGGTGGACAGAATGTAAGCCACACATGGACCGGCCTGCTTCGCCACATGGAACAGGTACCAGTGGAACTGCCTGTGCCCGATGCCGCTTATTGGATGGGCGACGACGACCGCGTATTCACCGTAACGATCACAGCGGCCAATGGACAGCCCGACGACCACGCTGCGAACGACAGTTACCGCACGAACTTCCAGTTACCGGTGGTCTACAACCACCGCGTGGTGCTCCACTACAAGACCAACAACCGGCCCAACGAGACCTCTGTGGCCGTGCGCGACATACAGGGGAACACGGTATTCTCCCGGAACAGTCATGTAGCCAACACACAATACATCGATACCCTGGACCTGGACGAAGGCTGCTACACGTTCGAGATGATCGACAGCGGCAATGATGGTCTGAGCTATTGGGCTGACAGTGGCGCCGGATCAGGCTATTGCAGGTTGAAGAAACCGAACGGGGTTATCGTAAAGAACTTCGAGGCCGAATTCGGTCGCACGATCCACTGGCCCTTCACCCACACAGCTGTTGTAGGCCTTGAAGAACACGAGGTCCGGGCACAGCTACACGCCTTTCCCAACCCAACCACAGGAACGGTGACGCTGGAGGTGACCGAGGTCCATGGTCCGGCCCGGTTGGAGATCATTGACGGCCGGGGACGCATCGTCCACGAACGGAACGTGGAACTGCATGGCAAGGACCGCCTCAACGTCGACCTCAGCGACCTTGTGGATGGGATCTACCATGTACGCTTGACCGGAAGGGATCACGTGGCCATGGTGCGGCTCATGAAGATGTGACCAGTGATGGTCAACACTTGCCTGGCCCCTTCGCTTCCATATGAACGTGCAGGAACTCCACCCCCTGCTCGATCCCAGCGGCGGTCAGTTGCCTGCGGACCATGGTGATGACGTCGGCCCGCTCGTTCACCGGGGCCTCAACGAAACGCAACACCACCACACCGGATGCCACACAGGAGTATTCGATGTTGGCGTTCTTGTCACGACCGATCTGTCTGGCCAAGCGGGCCAATGCGGCATCATCAAGGTCCTTAATGTGCAGCACCACCGAGACTTCGGAGGTGACCGTAGCCTGGTACAGTGTGGGCGCAGCGGTTGACTGAAATGGCAGGACCAACGCGGTAACGAAGGCAAGGAAGAGGTTCATGGCTCACCGGGTTATTGGTCTAAATTAGGTGCGCCCCATCATCCGATCCATGACAATGGACAGTACGCCCGAGCGCTTCCGATCTTTGAGGACGTTCTCCCCCTATTGCCTCAGTGAACACCAGGACCCGATGTGCCGCGTGCTGCACTTCATCGGCACTGGGCTTATTGTGGTGTGGTGCTCATTGGCCCTGATCACACGAAATGCCCTCTGGCTGTTGCTTATCCCGCTGGCGGGTTATGGCTTCGCCTGGGTGGGTCACTTCTTCTTCGAGCGCAACAAGCCCGCCACCTTCCAGTACCCGGCATACAGTCTCGCGAGCGACTTCTTGCTTTTCTGGGACCTGCTCACCGGCAAGGAGCAGTTCAAGCCTCGAGTCTGATCCGTTCGGGACATTCATCTCCAACCTGCCCAACAACTACTGAGCATGGCCATTCGTATGGTACCCGACGATCCCGGTGGAAGCCGACGTAGCTCCCCCACACCCCGACGCACGGCCGGTGGAGGCAGCATGGGCGGCGGCTTGGGGCGTTTGCTTCCGATGGTCATCGGCCTATTGATCAAGAAACCCAAGCTCCTGTTCCTGGTGTTGGTCCTTGGTGGCCTGTGGTGGTTCTTCGTGGGGCGCAACAGTGGCGGTGGCGACATGCTATCGCAACTCGCGGGCTTCAGTACAGGTGCCAGTTTCGATCCCGCGCTCTACGACAAGGCCGAGGTGTACGAGCCATTGGCGGACAACGTGAAGAACCCTCTGCCTGAGCGCATCACCTTGGAGCAGTATTGCCCCCCGCGACTGAACCAGGGCCAGCAGGGCAGCTGCGTGGCGTGGGCCAGTGCCTATGCCGCGCGCACCATTGTGCAGGCCAAGGCCACCGGCGACGACCCGAAGCGATCGGCCTTCAGCCCGGCCTTCATGTACAACCAGATCAAGATCGATGGCAGCGATTGCCAGGGATCTTACATCTACCGCGCCATGGAGCAGATGCTGAAAGGCGGTGCCCTCCCCTTCAGCCAGTTCGCGTACACCGACCAGCGCTGCGACAAACAGCCCAATACCGACGAACGCCAACAGGCCCTGCCGTACCGCATCAAGGGCTTCCAGCGCCTTACGCTGGGAGCGGACGAGCAGCGCACCGACATGCTGGCCATGAAACAGCATTTGGCACAGGGCTCACCCATCGTCATCGGCATGATGGTGGGCGGCTCCTTCATGCAGGCCATGGAAGGCCGCGACTCCTGGTCGCCAACGGAACAGGACTTCGCCCAGCAAGGCTTCGGCGGACATGCGATGTGCGTGGTGGGCTATGATGACTTCAAGTTCGGCGATACCGGAGGTTTCCTGATCATGAACAGCTGGGGCCCCGAATGGGGAAAGAACGGCATGGCCTGGGTACCCTACCCGGTGTTCGATCACTTCGCCAAAGAGGCCTACGCTGTGTATCCGCAGGGCGAAGGCGTTGACACAAAGCCCACCCGCTTCGATATCCGCTTCGGTTTCGTTGACAATGCCACCAAGCAGAACATTCCGCTGCGGAATACGGGCGACAACGTGTTCCGCAGTACAACCGCAGTTGCGAAAGGCACGAAGTTCAAGATCGAAGTGACCAACAATGCGGAATGCTACACGTACGTGTTCGGGCAGGAGGCGGACGGGCGCACCTATGTGCTCTTCCCCTACACACCCAAACACTCGCCCTATTGCGGCATCACCGGCACCCGCATCTTCCCCAGCGACCATAGCCTGATGGCCGACGACGAGGGGCAGCGCGATGTGATGGCCGTGCTGGTGACCAACCAACCCTTCGACTACCCGAAGCTGAACGAACGCCTGCTGGCCAGCAAGGCCGTTGGCCTGGCAGCGAAGTTGAAGGAGGTACTGGGCGATGAACTGGCCACTGATGTGCGGTTCACCGACGGCGAGACCATTGGCGCCAGCAGCCAAGGAGGCAATGCACTGGCCATCGTGCTGGAACTGGACAAGCGTTGATGCCGAAGGCAGTCCCGATAGCAGCGTTCGTGTGGGCACTATTGGTGGCGCTTTTGCTCTGGCCCATTAGTAGGGCGAACGCCCAGGCGAACCTGAGCCCGGCGATCACCCAAAGCCCGCCCTTCGCCGATGCGAGCTTGGACCAGATCCTACGAAAGACATTGGTCCACATGGATGCCTTTGATGCGGACAGTTCGCTCCTTTGGATCAACCTCGGGCTGCGCCACATTGAAGGAAAGGACGCTCCCGAGGAATTGTATTACCTGCTCACCTACCGCGCAGAGGTGCTTTACTACGAAGGGCTGTTCACCGAGGCCATGCAGGACCTGGACCGTAGTATGCCCTTGGCCGAACGCTTGGGAGATAGCCTGTTGGTGGCCAACGTGTACAACCTGCGTGGCTTACTGCATGAGAACATCCAACAGAGCCGCGTGGCCTTGCCTTACATGCGTAAAGCCCTGTCCTGGTATCCTGCAGCACCCAGCGCCCGTTACCCGGTCACGGAGCTCTACCACATCCACGGCAATCTGGGAAGCTATCTCATGAACGCTGGCAGGCTGGACAGCGCGGCCATGCACCTGCCCATCTCCCTGAAGCTTGCACAAGCTGCAAAGGCATCGCGTGCCACAGCTGTGGCCTGGTGGTCGTTGGGCCGGTTGGGACTTCTTCAGCAACAGCCCGACAGTGCGTTGCGCTGTTTCGAACGTTGCATTGCCTGGGCCATTGAGAACAACGAGCACGATGTGCGCCTTGATGGGTATTCGGGGCTGGCCCTTGCACAAGCCAAGCTCGGCATGCGCGATGCAGCACGTGCCACATTGGAGGAAGGGCGCAGGCATTGTACGGCCTTCCCCAACGGCATCGGCCAGGTGACCCTTCGCAACTTCGAACGCGACCGGTCCATCACCCTCAAGCTCATCGAGGACCCGGCAGGGGCACTGGAGGCCATCGGCCAATGGCACAAATTGGACAGCCTGATCACCTCGCGGAACACACAGGCCGCACTACATATCCAATCGGAACTGCTACGCAGCGATGCGGCGCTGGCATTGCAACGCGTGCAGAACGAACGATACGCCGAAGCCCTGGAGCGTGTCCGATTCAGTAGGACGGTGATCGTGGCGGGAAGCCTCCTGGCCATTGTGGTCCTGCTCGGGGTCTACTTCGGCTACCGCAGCAGGCAGCGCGGCAAACAGCGGCTGGCCGAACTGGAACTGAGGCAACTGCATCAGGAAAAGACCATTGCCGAACTACGCATCCGCGAGCAAGTGGGGCGTGACATGCACGACGATCTCGGCGCAGGACTGAGCGGTCTGAAACTGCGGAGTGAAATGGCCGCCAGGGCCGAGACCGATCCGGACAAACGCGCCCGCTATGTGGAAATGGCCCGCCAGGCCGGCGAACTGATCGGAAGCATGCGGCAGATCATCTGGGCCATGAACAGCGATCAGGGAAGCCTTGCCGACCTGGTGGCCTATGCCACGGGATATGCGCGGAACTACCTCGCAGAGAACGGGCTTGGGGCACATATAAAGGCCGAAGGGCCATGGCC
>CAZQFG010000181.1:0-6173 GCA_964592515.1 uncultured Chryseobacterium sp.
GCCGTGGACGAGCACCTACTGGGTCGGCGACTGCCCGCGCAGGCCCTGCAACTGCTGGTGGAGAACACCGTGAAGCACAACGTGATCTCCGAGGCGCAGCCCCTCAAGGTAACGATCCGCACCGTGGGCAACGACCGCTTGGAAGTGCACAACAACCTGCAGCGCCGCAACAGCCGCATGCACTCCAACAAGGTGGGGCTGGTCAACATTACCGAGCGTTTCCGGCTGCTGGGCGCCCCGCCCGTACAGGTGGAGGAGACCGCATCGGACTTCCGCGTAAACCTGCCCCTGCTGGGGGAATGAACCATGGACATCCTGATCATCGAGGACGAACAGCTCGGGGCGGAACGGCTCGCCGCCCTGGTGCACGAGATCGATCCCACCCATCGCGTGGTGGCCATCTGCCCCAGCATCCGCGACAGTGTGGAGTGGTTGGGTAGCCATCCGGCACCGGACCTCATCCTCATGGACATCGAGCTGGCGGACGGTCAGTGCTTCGACATCTTCACCCAGGTGGAGGTCACGGCGCCCGTGGTCTTCACCACCTCCTACGACGAGTATGCGCTGCAGGCCTTCAAGGTGAACAGCATCGACTACCTGTTGAAGCCAGTGCGCAAGGAGGAGCTACAGACCGCGCTGGGCAAGCTGTCGCGGCTTCGCTCGCAGTTCGGCGGCGGCGCGATCGACATCAACCGGCTATTGGAGCAGCTGCAACAGGGACGGAGCGCGTACCGGTCCCGCTTCCTCGCCAAGCAGGGGAACAAGCTCATCGCCATCGGCATCGAGGAGATCGCGTACTTCTATGCCGAGGACCGCATCACCTTGTTCCGCACCTGGGATGGACGCCGCTTCGTGTCGGAGTACAAGCTGGAGGAGCTGGAGACGATGCTTGATCCGCAGAACTTCCATCGGATCAACCGCTCCGTCATCGCGCATGTGCGCTCCGTCCAAGAGATCCACAACCACTTCAACGGTCGCCTGAAAGTGATCCTGAAACCCGCCCTGGACAAGGAGACCATCGTGAGCCGCGAGGGGGCCATGGCCTTCAAGCTGTGGATGGGGAAGTGATCCGTGCAAGCATGACGAAGGATCATTCGCGCAACATGGTCAAGCTCCCCAACATGGAACACTTGAAGTGCGCACCCAAGGCATCCGGCCTCCGAACTACGGAAGCGGTCAAGCAAGGTGGTCACGTTCGGTCGCGCAGTCTGGGTGCTTTCTTGTCATTGTTGCTCTGCCTAACAGCAGGTGTTCTACACGCGCAGGTCTGTGCCTGCGAGCAGGCCTTCCGATCGGTGCGCGCCTACTTCGAGGAGAACCACCCCGGCTACAACGCCATGGATCCGCACGAACGGGCCCGGGTGAATGCCACAGCGGATGCGCTCGCCCAGGAGGTGGCCCGGCAGCGGCCGGAAGCGGAATGCATCCTCTACCTGCAGCGCTACGTGCGCCTGCTGCGGGACAACCACAGCCACATCGATGCCGTGCTGCCGGCCCAACAAGATGTGAACGAGGACGACCCCGAGGCGCTGGCCGCGTTCCGGAAGAGCGAGGCGTTCCGGTCCACCGAACGCATGCCGCTGGACACCACGCAGGTGCTACCACGCCTTCGCGCGCTTCCGTTGGATTCCTGGGAAGGCCTCTGGAGCGACCGCAACGGCACCTACATCCTCGCGGTCGTTCGCCGCGGCGCTCCGCATCATGACCTCGCCGGTGTGGTGGTATCGTCCAAGAGCCAATGCTGGGAGGCCGGCCAGGTGAAGCTTACCTTGAAACCGCTGGGCGATCATCGCCACGCTTGCACGATGCGCACCCGTGTGCATGGGACGGTGTGCTCCATCGTCACCGTGCGCTCCGGGCAGATGAGCACCTTCGGTCTACGGAAGGTGGAGCTGTGGAAGAAGGAAGCGCCAAGTACGCCGCCCTACCAGTTCCAGCGCATAGACAGCAGCACGGTGATGCTGCGGATCGGCAGCTTCGATGGTGGGCTGCTGGCCCAGCTCGACTCGTTCTACCGGGCGCACGACGCGGAGATCCGCGCGTCCGAGGACCTGATCATCGATGTGCGTGGCAACGGTGGCGGATCGGAGGCCTGCTGGACCGGTCTGCTGCCCTACTTCTATACCGCACCGATCGAACTGGACCGCACGGAACTGCTGGTCGCGCCGGGCAACATCGCACGCTATCGGGAACGGCTGGCCGTGATGCGCGCGGACAGCGTGAACTACGGGTCCCAGGCCATCGCATCGATGCACGCGATGGTCCAGCGCATGGAGGGATCACCGATAGGCACCTTCATCCCGCAATTCGCCCAGGCTCCTGAACCGATCGTGCTCGACACGGTCCTGGCCCGGCCCGAGCAGGTGTGGATCCTACAAGACCGCCAATGCGCGAGCGCCACGGAAAGCCTGCTCTACTACGCTGGGAAGAACAGCAAGGTGACCACATTGGGCACCCGCTCGGGTGGGTATCTGGGCTTCGGCAATGTGCTGCCGACCACGGTGTGCGGCTATCCCCTCGGCTGCACCACCACGCGCTACCACGATCTCGCGCAGTACGAGTTCGTGGGCATCCCGCCGGAGCTGGAGGTGGCGCCGAGCGAGGATGCGCTTGAGCGCGTGCTGGAGCTCATCGGTCACGCACGCTGAACGCGCAGCCAGCTCCTGCCCAGCGGTGAGACCGGATCAAGGCTTGACCACCTCCTCAACTCTCGGCCACAGCGTCACCATAGGCGGCCCAGCGAGCAATGGCATGGCCACCGCCTTGAAGGCCTCCAGGTGCGGGGTGCTGCTGTGCGCGCCGGTGTAGTACGACTGGTCTGCCCAGCGCTCCACCAACAGGATGCGGTCGGGGTCGCTCTGTGCATCGCGCAGCACGGTGATGCCCAGGTAGTGCGGTTCCTTGCGCACCTCGGCCAGCAGCGGCTGCAAGGCGGCATGGAGCGCAGCGCCCTGGCCGGGCAATGCGAGGTAATCCACGGTAACCGCAACCGGTGTCGGCTCTTGCGCGATCACGCTTTCTCCGCAGGCCAACAGGCAGCATGTGGCGAGAATGGACAGGATGTTCCGCATGGTCAGGTGAATTGATCGTTATGTCGAATGTAAGCCCCCTGTTCCGACATGTTGGGATGGCAGCACCTTCCTTGTCGTTTCCGAACTTTCGGAAAACCCTCACCATGTGGTGGAAATCCTTCCTCTTTTGGTTCGTGCTGATGGTACTCGCCATCGGGAACGGCACCGTGCGCCTCAAGCTCATCATCCCGTTCACCGGCCTCACTGCGGGACTGGCCATCAGCACGGTGATGCTGTGCGGGCTGATCTTGGGCGCCACCTGGCTGGGCATCGGCTGGATAGGTCCCTCGAATGCGAGTCAGGCCTGGGGCATCGGCGTGTTCTGGTTGTTGCTGACGCTGGCCTTCGAGTTCGGCGCGGGCCACTTCCTCTTCAAGAAGCCTTGGAGCGAACTGCTGTTGGACTACGACCTTACACAGGGCCGCATCTGGGTGCTGGTGCCGATCGTTACGGCGATGGCGCCTTGGTGGATGGCGAAGCTGCGGGGAGTCTTGGACTGACAGGATCGACCAGGACCGGACCATAGCACCGACCTTCGTGGCATGGACAAAGCCGCCTTGGTCGAACACCTGAGCACGCTGCTGGCGGAGCGCGCCGCAGCGCTGAAGAGCGAGCTGGCCGCCACCTTGGAAGCACGCAACAGCGACACCAAGAGCAGCGCTGGGGACAAGCACGAGGTGGGTCGCGCCATGGTGCAACAGGAGCTGGACCAGTTGGAGATGCAATTGGCCAAGACGCAAGCCATGCAGCAGGAACTGGCGCGTGTGCCGCTGGAACGGTTGTATGATCAGGTGGCCTTCGGTAGCCTTGTGAGCACCGACCAAGGAAGCTACTTCATCGCCATTGGGACCGGAGCGATGGAAATGGCCAGTGGAACATGCTACGCCATCTCGCTGGCCTCACCCATCGGACAGGCACTGAAGGACAAACGGATGGGCGATGTGATCACCTTCAACGGAAAGCGTATCACGATAACGGGGATCGAATGAGCGATCAGGGCAATCGCGTGCCCACGGAACCCCACCACGGTGCGATCTCGTACTTCAAGCGACCCGCCTTCACGAACGGATCCTGCAACAATTGCTGCTCCACTTCCTCGCGTGTGTTCACATCGTAAAGCAAGATCCCGCGCCACCCCAGATCATTCTTGTCGAAAGGACCGGCCATTACAATGAGGCCCCGCTTGGCCTGATCATCCTGATGGGCCAGATGCTCACGCTGTAGCGTTGCTGCTGTGAGGCTGTCCAAGGCAGGTCCATCACCTTTGATGTAAAGCACCATCCAGTACTGCTTCATGTGATAGGTGCTGTCCGCGATGGTGACATCGAAGGTCCGCTGTGCTCGCAAATCGGCCGAGGCCATGAGCAAAGCGAACAGTAGCAGTTGGCGAAGGAGCATGTGCATGGGTGTCAGCGTTTGAACTTCAACGCACGTGCCTTCAGCAAAACGCCGTTGATGAAATCGGTCTTGCCGCGCGTATAGGCGGCACGGTCCCGTTTGAAGGTGCGGGCCAAGTCCTCCTTCAATGCCGCATAGGCCGCCAATTCCTCGGGGTGCTCACGCAGGTAATCGCGGAACACGATGCGATCCACACTGGCCTGGCCGGGTTCCACCATGTGCACATGGGCCGTACGCGCACCGCTCGCATCGCGCAGGATGAACCACGCATAGAACGGCGCCTCATCGCCCATGGTGGGCCGCCAGATGAACTCATAGCCGGCCTCCTCCATGCGCGGCACCACATCGCGACACACAGCCTCCATGTCGCTCACTTCCACCTGCACATCGATCACGGGTTTGGCATGCATGCCCGGCACGGCCGTACTCCCGATGTGTGTGATGCGCTGGGCGATCATGCGCGGCAACAAACGCTTTAATTGCGATTCGATCCCGGCATACCGGGATGCCCACTCCGCATCGTACGGCACGATGTCGATGGGCTCCTTCATGAGTTCCTTTATCCGCTTCTCGACCTGCTTGTCCATGTGCAATGCTACGATCATTCCGCCGGTGCGTACACATTGAAGCGCTCCCCACGCAGGAAACCGACAAGCGTAAGTCCACTGGTACGCGCCAGCTGCACCGCCAATGAGGAAGGGGCGCCAACGGATGCCATGAGGGGTATACCGGCCACCACGCACTTCTGTACCAGCTCAAACCCGGCCCGGCCGCTGACCAGGAGCTGGCAGTCTCCCAACGAAAGACCGCCAAGAAATGCCGCTGCGATCACCTTGTCCACCGCGTTGTGGCGCCCTACATCCTCGCGCAGGATCAAAAGCTCGCCCTTTCTATCGAACAAGGCCGCAGCATGTATGCCGCCGGTGTGCCTGAAGACGGTCTGTGCCTCGCGCATGCGGTCGGGCAGTGCGGTGATCACAGGAACATCCAATGGTCCCCAGGGTGTAATGCGCGTAACGCACTGGGCATGTACGGCATCGATGCTGCTCTTGCCACATACCCCGCAACTGCTGGTGGTGTAGAAGTTGCGTTGCCATTTTGCGGGGTCGATCTCCACTTCGGGCCGCAGCTCCGCACGCACCACGTTGCCCCGCTCATCGGGCTTCACGTTCTCACAATACGCAATACGCAGCACATCGTTCGGCGCAGCGATGAGCCCTTCGGTGAACAGGAAGCCGAGCGCCAGTTCCTCGTCGTTGCCGGGAGTGCGCATGGTCACACTGAGCCTGAACTCCTCACGGGACTCCAGCGGGCCATGGCCAATGCGGATCTCCAAGGGCTCCTCGGTGACCAGTATGTCGTCCACCGGAGCAGCGGTCCCGTGATCCACGCGAGTGATGGTAATGGGAGCGACCGGCGTGCGCATGACGCAAGTTTACGCCCTAACCCGTGCGCCGCCAGCACGTGGGCACATGGTCGTCCACCATCCCACAGGCCTGCATGAAGGCATAGACGATGGTGGTGCCCACGAACTTGAACCCGGCCTTCTTCAGGGCCTTGCTCATGGCATCGCTCTCTGGACTGGACACGGGGTAGCCGCTCTCCTTCCACGGGTTCACGATGGTCCTTCCACCCACATGTTGCCACAGGAAGCGATCGAAGGATCCCGGGCCATCCTCCATGATCCGTAGGTAGGCCTGCGCA
>CAZQFG010000182.1:0-6037 GCA_964592515.1 uncultured Chryseobacterium sp.
CGAAAGCGGGGTTCTTTGCTTTTTACCCTTTTCCCGGGCCACTTGCCCGGATAAATACCCAAGCTTCCTCTTCCCGGGTGGGGACGATCCGTTCGCTTCAGGACAGCAGTACCTTATCCGGGTCCTGCTGTAGCATGCCGCACAGGATGGCGTAGAGCTCCGGCAGCTCTTTGTGGAAAAGGGTGGGCTGCTCAAAGAAATACTCCACCGCCACGGCGAAGAACTCGGCCTGGTTGGTGGCCGCATATTCACGGAACAAACGGCTCTGACCTTTCCGGATGCGCGCCATTTCCCCTTCGGCATGGTCCATCCACCTTGCTAATCGCTCTGGTTGCAGGAAATCCTCCTCGCCATTGGCGATCGAGTTCTCGAACCACAGCGCATGGGCCATCTCGTGCAAACCGACATTGTGGGCGTCGCGTGTATGGGCATACCCGTGCAGGAAATCCTCCCACGAAATGAGGATCAATCCTGCCTGCGGACGCACCTCGCCCTGATGCATACGCCCGGTAGGCCTTGAACGGTACGATCGCGGATAGACCACGATGCGCGTGAAGTGTTTGAGCACCACATCCGAATAGCCAAGAAGCAATTGTGCCGCACAGGCACTGATCATCAGCTTCATTTCGGGTTCCATCGGAATACCGGCCCCCTTCCACTCCTTTTCGTGGACGAAGTGGGCCACGATCCGCTCGAACCTCGCTTTGTCCGCCTGGCCGAGACGTTGGTAGTGGATGGCGTATTTGCTCAGTACGGCACGTTGGGCCTCGGTCAAGCTATACACGTGGTCCGCTGTGCGTTTGGAGCGACGGAAAGAGAACAGCGCCCACGCTATTGCCGAGGCAATGAGCAATCCGGCCAGGTTCCCGGCGAAGGCGGCAAGGGTCAGCAACAAAAGCATTGAGATGATGGGATCAATAGGCGGTCTTGTCGGTTTTCCGGTCCCACGCTTCAAACACGGTGCATGCCTCTTCGCGCAGTGCTTGTTCCATGGGCAAGCGTCGTTCGGCCGGTGGCAAGGGTAGCTCGTTGTAGATCAGTTGGTCGTCGAACCCGGCGGCCGCAGCGTCTTGCCGCGTACCAGCGTAAACCACGCGGTCCGGCCTTGCCCAGTAGATGGCGCCCAGGCACATGGGGCAGGGCTCGCAGCTGGTGTACAAGGTGCAGCCATCAAGCTGAAATGAGCCAAGGAGTTTGCATGCCTCTCGGATGGCTACCACTTCGGCATGCGCGGTGGGATCGTTACTGCTGGTCACGCGGTTGTTGCCACGCCCGATGACCACGCCGTCCTTCACGATCACGCAGCCAAAGGGGCCACCGTAGTTGCGGTCCATGCCCTCCCGGGCCAGGGCAATGGCCTCTCGAAGGTGGTGGAGGTCCCGATCATGCATGGCGCCAAGTTATCCAGCCGGGCATCGCACGCCAAGCATTGCCAAGTGCCGATTATATTGAGCGCCACAACCACCTCCCCATGGAAGCGCTTACCCCTCGGAAACGCCTGTCCTTCACCGGTAATGGCGGAGAACTTTTCTCCGTGATGATCGTGAACTGGCTGCTCACCTTCATCACGCTTGGCCTGTATTACCCTTGGGCCAAGGCGCGCAGGCTACAGTATTACTATGACCATCTGGAGCTTGATGGACATCCCTTTCACTTTCGTGGGACGGGTCGCGAAATGTTCATCGGATTCATCAAGGCGGTGGTGCTTTTCGGGGTCATTTACGGAGCGTTCTTCGGTCTCACATGGATGCAAGAGGACTGGGCCAGCCTGTTGGCCTATCTGCTCCTTTTTTCGGCCATCATCGCACTTACCCCGCTGGTCATTCACGGCACCTACCGTTACCGTATGGGGCGCAGCAGTTGGCGTGGCATCCACTTCGGGTACCGTGGCGACCTGAAGGAGCTTTATGGGATCTGCATCCGCGATGGCTTGCTCACGCTCGTCACCTTCGGCATTTACGGGGCATGGTTCCAGATGAACCTGCGGAACTATGTGGTGGGCCACATCCGCTATGGCAGTTCCCACTTTCAGTACAAGGGCGACGGATTGGAGTTCTTTCTCATGAACCTCAAGGGCTACCTGTTGACCTTGTTCACCTTCGGTATCTATGGCTTCTGGTGGCAGCGCGACATTTTCAACTACTACGTGAACAACCTGAGTTGGCAGTTCCCCGAGGGCCGTCGCATCCAGTTCAACAGCTCGGCCACGGGCGGCGGGTTCTTCGGGTTGCTGGTGGGCAACTTCTTCCTGGTGGTCTTTACGCTCGGCATTGGCCTGGCCTGGGCGCATGTACGCATGATGCGGTACATCATGGCCAATGTGGAAATGGTGGGCGATGCCGACCTGGATACCGTGGTGCAGACCGAGCAGGAGCACGCCAGTGCCACGGCCGATGAGCTTGGCGATATCATGGACATCGGCATCTTCCTGTGAGCACTTCGTTCAAGGCCAATTTCTATGATGGGCTTACCAGCAAGCCCAAGGAGGCGCTCGTGGGTCTGCGCGAGCCGGGTTCCTTGGAGGTGGAAGTGGATGGTGAGCGCTTTTTCTGGCCGTTGGAGCACGGTGGTATGGAGTGGGAGCGGAGCAGCTCCATGTTGCGCATCACCTTCGGCGAACATCCGCGCCGTGTGCTCATCGTCCGCGAGCCCTTGTTCATCAAGAGCTTCGTAACACGCATGCAGTATGCCGGGCGGCGCGGTGTCTACGACCGGACCTTGTCCCTTGCGCGAAAGGGGCCGCTGTTGTTCTTCCTGGGATTGGTGGCCGTGCTTGTAGGCGGCTATTTCTGGGTGTTGCCTTTCGCTGCTGAGCGCATGGCGTTGCTGCTGCCCTTGGAGGTGGACAAGCAATTGGGCAAAGCCAGTTATGGCAGTATCATGCTCGGGTTGCCCGAGGATACCGCCCGGAGCGCGGTGCTGCAGCGGTTCGGTGACAAGTTGGAGCTGAGCGAGAAGTTCGACCTGCGTTTCCACCTGGTGGAGAGCGAACAGGTGAACGCCTTTGCCATGCCCGGTGGCGACATCGTAGTGTTCAGCGGCATTGTGGATGGCATGGAGCGGCCGGAACAGTTGGCCGCGCTACTGGCCCACGAGGCCACCCACGTGGACGAACGGCACAGCACGCGCATGATGGTCAGGCAAATGGCCGGGTACTTGTTCCTCTCCTTGTTGCTTGGCGATGTGAACGCGGTGGTGGCATTGGTTGCAGAGAATGCGGACAACCTGCGCAATCTGTCCTATTCAAGGGGATTGGAGACCGATGCGGACGCTCATGGTATGGAGCGCATGCAGGCCACCGGCGTTGACCCACAGGGCATGGTCCAACTGCTGGAACTGCTCGAGAAGCAGTCGGCCGATATGCCTGAGGAGATGGCCTTCCTGAGCAGCCACCCACTTACAACGCATCGGATAGAACAAGCGCGCAGCAAGGCGTCAGGTACCGAGAGGATCACCACAGTGGACCCTGAGCTCCAACGCTTGTTCCAGGAGCTGAAGGCCCCGAGGCCAGAGGTCAACCTTTGACGCTCAGTCCCAGCTCCGTCAACTGCTCTTGGTCGATCCGGCTCGGCGCGTCGATCATGGTGTCGCGGCCGGCGTTGTTCTTCGGGAAGGCGATGAACTCGCGGATGTCGGTACGGTGGCCAAAGAGGCTCACCCAGCGATCGAAGCCGAAGGCCGCGCCACCGTGCGGAGGCGCACCGTACTCGAAGGCGTCCATCAGGAAGCCGAACTTGTAGCGGGCGTCCTCGTCAGTGAAGCCCAGCACGCGGAACATGGCCTCCTGCATGGTGCGGTCGTGTATGCGGATACTGCCGCCGCCGATCTCGGTGCCGTTGATCACCAGGTCGTAGGCATTGGCGCGCACGCTGCCGAGGTCCTGCTGGTCAAAGAGCTTCTGCGCATCCTCTGGCTTGGGTGCAGTGAAGGGGTGGTGCATGGCGTGCCAGCGACCGGTCTCTTCGTCCTGCTCCAACAGTGGGAAGTCGATCACCCAGAGCGGTTTGAAGATCTTCGGGTCGCGAAGTCCGAGGAGGTCGCCCATGTGCAGGCGTAGTTCGTTCAGTTGCTTGCGGGTCTTGTCCGCCTTGCCGGCCATGATGCAGAGCAGGTCGCCTTGCTTCATGCCGAAACGCTCGGACCATTTCTGCACGTGCTCAGGCGTGTAGAACTTGTCCACCGTGCTCTTCAGGCCCTCCTCGGTCCACTTCAGGAACACGATGCCCGTGGCGCCGATCTGCGGACGTTTCACGAAGTCGATGAGCGCGTCGGTTTGCTTGCGGCTCCAGTTGGCGCAGCCTTCGGCGTTGATGCCAACCACCAGTTCAGCTTCGTCGAATACCTTGAAGCCAACACCTTGGACCAGGTCGTTCAGCTCGTGGAACTTCATGCCGAAGCGTAGGTCGGGTTTATCGCAGCCGTAGCCTTTCATCGCTTCATCGAAGCTCATGCGGGGGAAGGCGCCATCGAAGGTGATGCCGTGGATGGCCTGGAACAGGTGTTTGGCCATACCCTCGAAGGTGCGCAGGATGTCCTCCTGCTCCACGAAGGCCATCTCGCAGTCGATCTGTGTAAACTCTGGCTGGCGGTCCTGCCGGAGGTCCTCGTCGCGGAAGCACTTCACGATCTGGAAGTAGCGGTCGAAGCCGGCCACCATCAGCAGCTGCTTGAAGGTCTGCGGGCTCTGCGGCAACGCATAGAACTCACCGGCGTTCATGCGGCTGGGCACCACGAAATCGCGGGCACCTTCGGGTGTGCTCTTGATAAGCACGGGTGTCTCCACCTCCAGGAAGTGCTGTGCGCTGAGGTAGTTGCGCACCTCGATGGCCATGCGGTGGCGCAGCTCGAAGTTGCGGCGGATGTTCGCGCGGCGCAGGTCGAGATAGCGGTATTTCATCCGCAGCTCGTCGCCACCGTCGGTCTCCTCTTCAATGGTGAAGGGCGGCGTCTTGGCGGCGTTGAGCACCTTCAGTTCGGTGACGATCAGCTCGATCTCGCCGGTGGGAATGTTCTTGTTCTTGCTCTCCCTTTCGCGCACGGTGCCAGTGGCCCGTACCACGAATTCACGGCCCAGCTTGTTAGCCTGCTCGCACAGTGCTGCATCGCGCTCGGTGTTGAAGCTGAGCTGGGTGATGCCGAAGCGGTCGCGGAGGTCAACGAAGGACATGCCGCCCATGGCACGGGTGCGTTGGACCCATCCGGCCAGGGTCACGGTCTTTCCAGCGTCGGCAAGGCGAAGCTCGCCACAGGTATGGGTGCGGTACATAGGGTCGCGAAAGAAGGCGCGAAGTTATCCGCTGGCGCCCAGCCCTGACGCTACTTCTTCTCCGTCAGCAGTGCCGCGCGCGCAGCCTGTAGTCCGGCCTGGGCCTCCTTCTCCAGTTTCGGGTGCTTCAACCCGAGCGCCTGCAATTGTTCGCGGAGCAGCCGCCCCACCAATGCACGGCTTTCCCACTGATCATCGGCGGGGATGATGAACCAGGGCGCGTGCGGCGCGGCCGTCTCGCGGATGGCATCCTCGTAAGCGGCCATGTAGTCCTTCCAAAAGGCCCGCTCCTTCACATCGTTCGCACTGAACTTCCAGTTCTTTTCCGGGTCGTCGATCCGCTCAAGGAACCGCTGTTTCTGCTGGTCTCGGCTCATGTGCAGGAAGAACTTCATGATGATGACCCCACTGGTGGCCAAATGCTCCTCGAACGCGCGGATGGCGGAGTAACGCTGGTTCCAGAACTTCTTGCTGATGTCCTTCGCGGAGCTGACCCCGGGAAGCTTTTGACCCAGGATGATCGTGGGATGCACCTTGGTCACCAGCACCTCTTCGTAGTGACTGCGATTGTGGATGCCGATGAAGCCTTTGGGCGGGATCGAGGCATGGTGGCGCCACAGGAAGTCGTGCGAGCGCTCCAACGAGGAGGGCGCTTTGAAACTGTTCACGATCACGCCCTGCGGGTTCACGCCGCTCATAACGTGGCGGATGCAGCTGTCCTTGCCGGCCGCGTCGAAGGCTTGGAACAAGAGCAGCACGCTGCGGTCGGCC
>CAZQFG010000183.1:0-6031 GCA_964592515.1 uncultured Chryseobacterium sp.
AGGATGGCGATGGCGCCCAGCACCTTGGCGTACAAGATCAGCTGGATGAAGTACTGCGGATAGCCCAAGTGGTCGTGCAACACGTCCACAGTACGAGATGAGCTGGATGAAGTACTGCGGATAGCCCAAGTGGTCGTGCAGCATGTCCACAGCCTCTGGCATCAAGGTGATACCGCCGTAGCTTGAAAAGATCATGAAGCCGCTGAAGAGCGCGGTGACTATCCAGTAGGTAGTGTTGAGTCGTTTCATGGTTTGTCACTCCGGGCTTTACCCGGGGTCGTGTTGGTTTCGATCTTCCTTGTGCAACTCAGTCTGCATCCTATCCAAATTCTCCTCGTTCGCCTTTTCGATGAATGCGCGTATCGGCGCAAGCTCATCAGCAGTATCGAAGCGCATGGTCCAATCGATGCGGACACCACCATCCACCTCCGTGAATGTGATCATGGCCTTGTAGAAGTGCATCTCTTTCAGGTGATCGAACTCCAGGTATACCGGTCCTTCGATCCGCTTGAAGACGCAGGTGTTGTGAAAGACCATGCTGTTCGGTCCGTGCATAGTGAACTCCCAGATGCCTTCAGGCTTCAGTTCAAAGCGGTGGAAGGTGTTGGTAAATCCGTTCGGTCCCCACCAGTGCACCAGTTGCTCGGGGTCCGTCCAAGCCTCGAAGACGCGTTCGGGATGTGCAGCGACCACACGTGTCGTATGTACTTCACGCTCCTTCATTTTTGCCTCGCGATTCTCTTTGCCGCTGTCTTAACCGCCACTTTCTTGCCTACCACCTTCGGTTTCACCGGCCACCGCAGTTCGATATCGGCAATCTTCATCTGCACAATGTCCTTTACAAGCGCTGCAGGCAATGGCTTCTCCGGCGTGAATTGGATCGCGCCCTTGCTCGTCTTGTAGCCTTTCAGTTGCTCCGCGAAGCCGCGCGGCACCGAACCATACAGCGCGCAATGGGCCTTGGCCGCACCGATGTACAGCACCGGATGGTCGTTGAACTTGAAGGCCGGCATACCGTAGCCGAAATGCTCTTCGATGTTGGGCACGGCGGCGAGTATCTGCTTGCGCAGCGCTTGCAATGCCTTGCGCTGGTCCGGAGGAAGCGCTGCGAAATAGGTGTCCGTGGTGCTCATGTCACTTTCCGGACCTATTGGTGAAAAGCCTCTCCGCGTTCCATCATTCCGATGAAAAGTGCGAGGCGTTTGGTGCGGGTCTCTTCCTTCTTGGCAGCGTGCAGGCGATGCAGGAAGGCATAACGACCGCTGCTCTTCAGGGTGTCGAAGAACGCCTGCGCCCTTTTGTTCTTCTTCAGCGCAGCTGCCAGATCGGGTGGCACTTGGATCGTGCTGGAGGGTGCATAGGCTTTTTCCCACTGGCCGTTGGCCTTGGCGGCTTTCACTGTGGCAAGACCGGCCGGACGCATCAGCTTGGCCTTCATCAGTTCCTCCGCTTTCTTCTTGTTGATCTCGCTCCAGATGCTACGTGGCGAACGCGGGGTGAAACGCTGCAGGAAGGTCTTGTCATCTTGGCTCCGTTTCACGCCATCGATCCAGCCATGGCACAGCGCGATCTCCACGGCCTCGACGTAGGTCACCGACGGAATCCCGCTGCCTTTCTTCGCGATGTTGATGTAGATACCGGGGGATTCCGCCCCGTTCTTCTCCAGCCAGGCATCGAAGGCCCGCGCGGAGGCGAAGCTCATGATCGGACGGTCGTTCGGTGTTGCGCTCATCGTCGTGGCTTATGGTGGATCTGTCAACTTCAACCGACCACCCAGTTGAGCTCCGTGAGATAGTCCTTCGGATCCTTCACTTCATCCGGGTTGTTCATGTAGCGCTCATAAAAGCGCCCGGTCTCGGGCAGCTTCTGCTCGCGTACCCATCCCTGCAGAGCGCCCCAGGCTTCGCCCAATTGCTCATATGGCCCTTGGTACACTGCGCGCGCCACCTTCACCGCAGGCAGGCTGCTGTTCTTCACGCGCCCGTGCTCCTGCACGGCCTTCGATACCGGGAAGCCGATCTCAAAGTCAAATGTGTCGCTAGGTCGCCGGTGGTGGTAGCTGAACATCGGACCGGTGATGCTGATGCCCTGTTCAGTGATGACCTTTATCAGTTCCTGTATGGCAGGGTCCATGTAGCGGCCCATCTCCATGGCGGGGATCACCAAGTGAATGGTGGCGGTGGCCTGTTCGGTGGTGGTGATGACTTCGGGAGAGTTGATCATGGTAAAGGTTGAGTTGAGGCAGGGAATTTCCTGTTCTTACACGAGCTTGATCCAAGCGTTGATGATCGCCTGAACCGCTTTCTCCTTGACTTGTATATCCGCATGATCCCTGAAGACGATCTGCGCGCGATCGTTGCCCATCCACTTCAACAGGCCTTCGGGATCGTAGATGCGATCCTTCAGCACGATGCCCTTGGCCTTGGCCCCAGCGTGCAGGATGATCATCGGCTCCTTCAAATGCCTCGGACCGTTCAGTGTGGCGAACCAATCCGCGATGCGGTAGCTCGCCGTGTTCCATTTCACCCCTTCTGCGATCGAGGGATCCACGCTGAGAATGATCGAACGTAACGCGTCCAGCTCGTTGCGGAGCGGATGCTCAGGTACGTCGAGCAATGCAGTGGTGGCGAGGTCGAAGCGTTCCATGGGTTCAGTCCTGCGATTCCGCGTACACCTTGAAGCGGTCCAAAATGGACTGCCAGCCGGCGCGCTGCATTTCCACCGGGTTCTGCGTTTCGGCATCGAAGTTCTCGGTCACCTGGGTGCCGCCATCCACCTCCTCGAACAGGATCTCGCACGCGCGGCCATCGGCCATGGTATAGGCAATGCGCTTGAGCAATTGCACATCATCGTACACACCGGCGAAGTCGAAGCTGAAGCTGCCGTCGCGGGCGGCCATGGTGCTGGAGAAGGTACCACCGGTGCGCAGGTCGTTGCTCGCCTTCGGGCAGTGCCAGTCGTCGCTGGCCGCGTTCCACTGCGTGATGTGTGCGGGATCGGTCCAGCATTTCCAAACGAAGGGAAGGGGTTTGTTCACCAAGGCGGTGATGGTAATGCGGGCAGTGTTGGTCATCGGCTATGGTCGTTATGGTCGTTCGTCGGGTGCTCTGCTGCTCGGATCGCCTACTACCGGGCGAGCATGGCCCTGAGCGTCTGGTCGTTCCATGCATGGAAAGCCGCGCTCATGGGTCAGGCACTTCTGCTGCGAACAGACCTCGTGGGACCGTGGTAAACATATCACACCACCCGGCCACCTGCCATCGAGGGGGTGATGAGAGGTTCGATCATGGCCGGGCGTCGATCGACTCGAGCAGCCCAAGTGCCCGGCATACCGCGGTCCGGCCATTGGTCAACGCTCATGAAAACCCGTCGACCCTAGCGCCCAACTGATGTCCGCCATCCAAGCCTCCGTCGAACAAGGTCGCCGCCATTTCAGTTCTGGTGTGACAAGCTGCTTACCTTGCTTCCAACCTGCATTCGCTTACCGGTGAAAAAGTTCGCGTTCCTCCTGCTGCTCGCAGTAGCTGTTCTCATTTCGTGCTCCAAGGACCCCGTGGGCGAGGTCGCTCCAGTAGCACCCGTTGAAGGGGCCGAAAAGGTGGTGTTCGAACCATCCCAAGTGCCCTATCCGACCCTGAGCGCTTATCGCTTTTTCAAGCTCCCCATGGCCGCGCAACGCCCAGTGGCAGAGGTATTGCCGTACGAGCCGATCAGCGCCTTGTTCACGGACTACGCCGAGAAAGCACGCTTTATATGGATGCCCGCCGGTGCCAAGGCCACCTACAATGGTGATGGCAACGTGTTGCAGTTCCCCGAGAGCAGCGTGCTGATCAAGAACTTCTACTACGATGGCGTGCAGCCCGGCAACACGCGCCGCATCATCGAGACACGCATCCTCTTCAAGCGCAACGGCCAGTGGGAGTTCGCCGACTACGTGTGGAACGCCGAACAGACCGAGGCCTACCTCGACATGGCCGGCAGCACCACGCCCGTGACCTGGACGGATGGGAACGGTATCACTCGCAGCATCAGCTACCGGATCCCCAGCGCGGGCGAGTGCCAGATGTGCCACAAGATCGGCAACACACCGGTGCCCATTGGCCCCAAGCCACAGAACCTGAACGCCGACCTGGTCTACCGGGACGGGGTACGCAACCAGTTGAAGAAGTGGGTGGAGCATGGCTTCCTGGAACCGGGCTACCCGAAGAACATCATGACCACTGTTGCTTGGGATGATCCTACAGAGCCCTTGGCATTGCGCGCCCGCAGCTACTTGGATGCCAACTGCGCACACTGCCATGCGCCCGAACGCCAATGCAGCTATCGTGCGATCAGGTTCGAATACAATGCCGATGGCGCGGCGGCCAATCTGGGCATTTGCATGGAGCCTGAGGAACCCGTCGAGCCAAGCATGACCTACAACATCGCGCCGGGCAACGTGGCGCGCAGCATGGTCCACTACCGCATGAACACGAACGATGAGGCCGTGCGCATGCCCTTGATCGGGCGTTCGATGATCCACACGGAAGGTGTGGCCCTCATCTCACAATACATCCAGTCCCTGAACCAAACCTGCAACTGAAACGACCGATGAATAAACTCTCCTCCCTGCTCATTGCGGGCCTTATGGGCACACTACCGGCCCTCGCCCAGGACAACTGCGCAACGGCCATCCCCATTACGGCCGGCACATATGTCATCGACACCATTGACGGACCTGAAGTACCCCTTCCGGTATGCGCCACCGGCGGTAACACCGCTACGCGCGGTGAATGGTACGTGTACACCGCTCCAGCGAACGTGAGCGTGACGGTGACCAGCGACCTGCCCGAGAACGTGGCAGTGACACCCGGGCTGGACACGCGTGTGCATGTATACACCGGCAGCTGTGGAGCGCTGACCTGCTATGATGGCGACGACGATGCAGGCAGCGGCTACCTCTCCATCGCACTTTTCAACCTGCAAGCTGGCCAGAGCGTCTACATCGCCTGGGACAACCGCTGGAACGCGCGCGGCTTCAGCTTCTCGGTGATCGAGGGGCCTCCTTTCTCGGAAGCCGTTGGTTTCACCAACCTGACCGTTCCTGTGACCGGCACGCTGCGTGCTGCCGTGGACATGAACAATGATGGCCTGGATGACGTGGTGGGCATCAACACGGAGACCATCGACAACGTGGCCTACACCACGGGCGTTACCATTGCCTACCAGCAGAGCGGAGGTGGGTTCACTGCCGTTTCCTACCCCACCACCCAGATCCCCAACACGCCCTCGTGGAGCCTTTGCGCCGGTGACCTCGACGGCAACGGCTGGAACGACCTTCTGATCGCGGGGGGCAGCAAGGTGACCCTGCTCTTCGCCGATGCCGATGGCAACGGGTTCAGCAACGATACCACCTACAACCAGTACGTGTTCTGCCAGCGCAGCAACATGGTGGACATCAACAACGACGGCCTGTTGGACGCCTTCAGTTGCCACGACGTGCAACCGAACGTGTACTTCATCAATAACGGCACCGGAACCTTCACCTACTACCAAGGCGGCCTGGGCGACACGCCCAACGGCGGCAACTACGGCAGCATCTGGACGGACATTGACGGCGATGGAGATGTGGACATGTTCATTGCCAAGTGCCGCGGCGGCAACCAAGTGACCAGCACCGACCAGTTCCACCGCAACAACGGCGATGGCACGTTCACCGAGGTGGCGGCCCAATACAACCTGGCCAACTTCACACAGACCTGGAGCGCCGCTTGGGGCGACTTCGACAACGACGGCGACATGGACGTGATGGTGGGTGCCAGCAGCTTCAGTGCCGGTGGCCACAAGCTGATGCGCAACGATGGCAACACCTTCACCGATGTGACGGCCGGAAGCGGCTACGACACCTTCACAGGCACCAACATCGAGCACATCACGCACGACTTCAACAACGATGGCTACCTCGACATCATGGGCGGTGGCAACACCATCATGATGAACAACGGCGACATGACCTTCACGCCGAACCCGGTGGGCTTCGATGTGGGAGCCG
>CAZQFG010000184.1:0-6001 GCA_964592515.1 uncultured Chryseobacterium sp.
ATCTCACTGCCCTTGCCGAGGATGTCATGGGCAGCCTAGGCAATGCGGATGCAGAGTGAGTACCACGCTCCCGTTCTTTTACAATCCTGTATCGATGGGTTGAACATCCGCCCCGATGGCGTCTATGTGGACGTTACGTTCGGTGGCGGTGGTCACAGCCGGGCCATTCTGGAGAAGCTTGGGCCGTGGGGGCGATTGATCTCTTTCGATCGTGACCGCGATGCCTGGGCCAATGCACCCAAGGATGAACGCTTCACGCTGGTGCGCTCCGATTTCCGTTGGCTGCGCAACCACCTGCGCTTTCTTCACATGTTGCCGGTTGATGGCATACTGGCCGATCTCGGTGTCAGCAGCCATCAGTTCGACACTGGGGCCAGGGGCTTCAGCTTCCGCTTCGATGGTCCGCTGGACATGCGCATGGACCGTCGCGCCAAGCGCACTGCCGCACAGTTGCTCCGCGATCTCGATGAGGCCGCGCTGACCGATGTGCTGCGCAAGTATGGCGAGGTGGATGGCGCTCACCGCGTGGCACGCCAACTGGTAAAGGCCAATGCCGTAAGGCGTATCACCACCACGTTCGATCTGGTGGAGGCCCTTCGCCATGTAACGCCGCGAGGCCGGGAGAGCAGTTTCCTGGCGCAGGTGTTCCAGGCATTGCGGATCGCGGTGAACGATGAGCTGGGCTCGCTGGAATCGCTTCTGCTGAACAGTGCCGAAGTGATCCGCCCCGGTGGTCGGCTGTTGATCATGAGCTACCACAGCCTTGAGGACCGCATGGTGAAGAACTGGATGCGCAGTGGCGATCTGGGCGGAGAAGAGAAGAAGGACCATTTCGGCAACCGACTTCGGCCGTTCGACCCATTGGGCAACAAGGCGATCCAACCCACGGATCAGGAGATCAATGAGAATCCCCGGGCGCGCAGTGCCCGGTTACGCATAGCAGTACGCACGTGAACAAGTTGCGCGAAAAGAAGGAGGAGACAACGGAGAAGCCAGGCAAGGCTTCCGCCGCGCCACGCGCCAAACTGCCGGTGTCCTTCATCAATGTGCTCAACGGTTCCTTCCTCACCCGCGAGCATGTGCTGGGCAACATGCCGTTCATCCTGTTCTGCGCGTTCATGATGATCGTTTACATCGCCTACGGCTACCACACCGAGCGGATCGTACGCGCGCTCGACCGCACCGGCAGCGATGTGAAGGAGCTGCGTTCGGAGTACATCACGGTACGCGCCCAGCTGGAAAAGCTCGAGCAGCAAAGCCAGGTGGCCGCCGGTATCGGTGCACTGGGCCTGCGCGAGAGCCGCGTGCCTCCCGTGAAGGTGGAGGTGAAGGAACGTGAGCTCAAAAAGACCCGCGCCCGATGAGCGACCGTTCGCAACTGAGGGCCCGGGCCAACATCGTGTACCTGTTGATGGTGCTGTTCGCCTGCGCCATCGCGGTGAAGATGTTCACCATACAGTTGGTGGAGGGTGACAAGTGGCGTGCGAAGGCGGAGCATGTGAGCACGGCCTACCGCACCGTTCTGCCCGACCGTGGCCATATCTATAGTGAGGATGGCAGGTTGCTTGCCACCAGCGTACCCGAGTACGATGTGCGAATGGACATGGTGGCCGCAGCGCTCACCAACGAGGTCTTCCGTGAGAACATCGACTCGCTGAGCTGGTGCCTCGCCGATCTGTTCGGTGACCGCACCGCTGCCGAGTACAAGCGCGATCTGACGGACGCTCGCGCCCGGAAGGAGCGCTACTACCTGGTGAAACGCAAGGCGGACCACACGCAGGTGCAGCGGCTGAAGGAATTTCCGCTCTATCGCCTGGGTCGATACAAGAGCGGACTGGTCACCGAAAAGCGTACGGTGCGTGCACATCCGTTCGGTCGGTTGGCGGCTCGAACGGTTGGCTATGTGCTGCGCGACAGCAGTGCCATCGGTCTTGAAGGCGGCTATGACAAGTGGTTGAAGGGCACGACCGGGCGCCGGTTGGAACGTCGCCTCACGGGCGGTGTGTGGATGCCCATGGATGATGGTGATGGCACGGACCCGGTGCCCGGCTCCGACATCCATACCACCATCGATATCAATCTACAGGACGTGGCGGATGCTGCATTGGAGAAGCAGCTGCGGCATCACGGTGCACAGTATGGAACAGTGGTGGTTATGGAAGTGGCCACGGGCTACGTGAAGGCCATCAGCAACCTCACGCGGGTGAACGACAGCCTGTACGTTGAATCGCTGAACCATGCCATTGCGGGTGCCACCGAGCCGGGTTCAACCTTCAAGCTGGCCTCGCTGATGGTGGGTATTGAGGATGGGTTGATCAAGGCCACGGACACGGTGGATACCAAGCGTGGCCAGGTACGTTTTCATGATCGCATCATGAAGGATTCGCATGAAGGCGGGTTCGGTTGCATCACTGTACAGCGCGCGCTGGAGGTCTCGGCGAACACCGGCATCAGCGTGGCCGTTCACCGCGCCTATCAGAAAGATCCGAAGCGGTTCGTGGAAGGACTGAAGCGCATGGGACTGCATCAGCCCACGGGCGTATTGGTGCCGGGTGAGCAGGTGCCCACGTTGCGTGGTCCCGGTGAAAAAGGGTGGAGCGGTGTGAGCCTGCCTTGGATGAGCATTGGTTACGAAGTTGCCCTGACGCCACTGCAGGTGCTGACCTTCTACAATGCCGTGGCCAATAAGGGGCGCATGATGCAGCCGCAATTCGTAGAGCGCATCTCGCGCAACGGCCGCACCATCGAGGAGTTCAAGCCCGTTGTGTTGAACGAACACATCGCCTCGGAAAGCACCATTGCCACGGTGCACAAGATGTTGGTGGGCGTGGTGGATAGTGGTACGGCCACGAACCTGAAGGCGGCGCACTTCGCCATCGCCGGCAAAACGGGTACGGCACAGATCGCCCGCAATGGCAGCTACCGCGAGAACGGTGTAAGCTACCAGGCCTCGTTCGTAGGCTATTTCCCGGCGGATGCACCGAAGTATACCTGCATCGTGGTGGTGAACGGTCCCACGACCAGCGGTTACTACGGCAATGTGGTGGCCGGGCCCATCTTCAAGGAGATCGCCGATAAGATCTACAGCAATCGTCTGGAGCTTCAGCAGCCTACGCAACTGGCCGAGGTAACGGGACCTCGCACACCCGTGACAATGAGCGGCCATGGAGGTGATATCCGAACTGCGCTGCAAGGGCTCAACGTACCCTTTACACAGGAGGGTGAAGGTGAATGGGTGAGCACCGTGGCGGGCGATAGCGTGGTGGTGTTGAACCACCGCGTGATCCCTTCCGATGCGCTTGACCTGGTGCCGAACGTGCTTGGCATGGGGCTGAAGGATGCGCTTTATGTACTGGAGAACCGCGGTCTGCGTGTGAGGATAACCGGGAGTGGTATGGTCAAGCGCCAATCCATTCCACCCGGAACACGTGCCACCCAGGGTGCCACCATTGTGATCGAGCTGACATGAAACTGCTGAAGGACATCCTCTATAAGGTGCGCATCGAGCAGGTGGTCGGTTCAACGAACACGGCCATTGAACAGATCACGTTCGATAGCCGGAAAGTGGCGCCGTTCACCGCCTTCGTGGCCACACGCGGAACGCAGGTGGATGGCCATGACTTTATCGACAAGGCGATAGAGGCCGGTGCGAGCGCCATCGTTTGCGAGGAAATGCCCGCTGATCGTAAGGAAGGTGTGACCTATGTACGTGTGCAGGATGCAGCCGAAGCACTCGGTGTGTTGGCGGCCAATTTCCACGATCATCCTTCGCGCAAACTGAAACTGGTCGGTATCACAGGCACCAATGGCAAGACCAGCACTGCCACCCTTTTGTTCCGTTTGTTCCGATCGCTGGGGTACAAGTGCGGGTTGATCAGCACGGTGGAGACCCGTATTGGACAACGCACCATACCGAGCACGCACACCACGCCGGATGCTGTTCGCTTGAACGAGCTCCTGGCCGAGATGGTGTCCGAGCGGGTAACGCACTGTTTCATGGAAGTGAGCTCGCACAGCGTGGTACAACAGCGCATTGCAGGGCTTGAGTTCGCTGCGGGTGTGTTCATGAACATCACCCACGACCACCTCGACTACCACGGCACGTTCGCGGAGTACATAAAGGCCAAGAAGCGCTTCTTCGATCTATTGCCATCCACAGCCTTCGCACTGGTCAATGCCGACGACCCCAACAGTGCGGTGATGTTGCAGAACACCAAGGCCACCAAGCGGTCGTTCGCGGTGCGCAACATGGCCGATCACCGGGCCCGTATAGTGGAGAACCAGCTCACCGGGCTGCAGCTCAATATTGATGGGCACGATCTCTATGCGCGACTGATCGGTGAGTTCAACGCGAGCAATCTACTGGCTGTGTACACCACTGCCATCCTGCTCGGTGAGGCCCCGCTGAACGTCCTCACCGCGCTGAGTGATCTGGAGCCTCCCCGTGGTCGCTTCCAGGTGGTGCGCAGCAACGGAGGCATCCTTGGCATTGTGGACTATGCGCACACACCTGATGCACTGAAGAACGTGCTCGCCACCATCAACGAGGTGTGTGGCGCCAACGAGCAAGTGATCACCGTAGTGGGTTGTGGTGGCGATCGCGACAAGGCCAAGCGCCCCGTCATGGCCCGCATCGCTGCTGAGCTGAGCGGTCATGTGGTACTGACCAGCGATAATCCGCGGAGCGAGGACCCCGCTGTGATCCTGGAAGAGATGCGTGCGGGAGTACCTGCTGGTGATCAGCACCGCGTGTGGGTGAACGTGGACCGCAAGGAGGCTATCCGACAGGCCGTGGGCATGGCGAGGCCCGGCGATGTGGTGCTGTTGGCCGGTAAAGGCCACGAGACCTATCAGGAGATCAAGGGTGTGAAGCACCCCTTTGATGATGTGGCCATTTTGAAGGAAACCCTTGAACTGCTGCACAAGTAATGCTGTACCATCTGTTCGAAGCGATCGGTCCGAGCGTGCCAGGTGCTGGGGTGTTCAACTACATCTCGTTCCGCGCGGCCATGGCCGTGTTCACCTCCCTGCTCATCAGCCTGTGGTGGGGGCAGGGCATCATCAACCTGCTGCGCCGCATGCAGGTGGGTGAAACGGTGCGCGATCTCGGGCTCGAGGGTCAGTTACAGAAGCAGGGCACGCCCACCATGGGCGGCCTAATCATCCTTTCGGCCACGATCATTCCCACGCTGCTCTTCGCGAAGCTCAATAACATCTACATCATCCTGCTGCTCGTAAGCACGGTGTGGCTCGGCACCATCGGGTTCCTCGACGACTACATCAAGGTCTTCAAGAAGGACAAGCGTGGGTTAGCCGGCAAGTTCAAGGTGGTAGGTCAAGTGGGGCTTGGCCTCATCATCGGGGCCACGGTGTATTTCCATCCGGAGATCCGCACCCGTGTGGAGGTCCCGGCCGCAGTGGCGCAACAGCTCGATCCAGCAGAGGTGAGCACGATCACCGAGGAGGATGGCACCCAGCATTTCATGCTGAACAGGAAAATGCCGAACACGACCATTCCCTTCATCAAGGACAATGAGTTCAACTACTCGTCCATCCTGGGTGTGTTCGGTCGTGAGGCACGGCAGTATACATGGGTCATCTACATCCTGGTGGTGATCTTCATCATTACTGCGGTCAGCAACGGTGCGAACATCACCGATGGTGTGGATGGTCTGGCGACGGGCACATCGGCCATCATGGTGATGACCCTGGGCATTCTCGCCTATGTGAGCGGTAACGTCATTTTCGCGCAATACCTGGACATCATGTACATCCCTGGCTCGGGTGAGCTGGCGGTGTTCATTGGCGCGCTGCTCGGTGCCTGCATCGGCTTCCTATGGTATAATGCCTATCCAGCACAGGTGTTCATGGGCGATACCGGCAGTCTGGCGCTGGGCGGCATCATTGCCACACTGGCCATCCTGGTGCGCAAGGAACTGCTGATCCCGGTGCTCTGTGGCATCTTCCTCGTCGAGAACCTGAGCGTGGTGATGCAGGTCTC
>CAZQFG010000185.1:0-5982 GCA_964592515.1 uncultured Chryseobacterium sp.
CCCCAGCCCGCCAACGACCTGCTGCGCTTGTCCAGCGAACTACCCTTGCGTGCCTTGGAGGTGCTCGATGCGGCAGGGCGCGTGGTGCTGCGCCAGGGCATCGACCAACGCCAGCAGGTGGATATCGACCTCACCGGACTCCCTGCCGGGGTGTTCGTGCTGCGTGCATGGACGAGCACCGGCATGACGACGCGGATGATGGTGAAGGAATGAGCGCAGCCGTGATGGGGCTATCGCTCTGCGCGCCCTGTTCCCCGGAGCGCAAGGGTTGTTGACGACCGCCCCTACCTACCCCATTCCCCCACCACGGCGCTGGTCCGCTCGTCGAGCTCGGCGAACAACGACCGCTCCAGTCCGTCCGTATTCCCCCGCTCGAACACTTGGGTGAAACGCCCGTGCTGCAGCAGGTGGATGCGGTCGCACAGGGCTATGAGCGGCCCCAGCACATGCGAGGTGATGAGCACCGTGCGCCCGCGTTCGGCCAGTCGCTTGATGATCGCCTCCAGCACGCGCACCGAGGCCAGGTCCAATCCGTTCATCGGCTCATCGAGCAGCACCACCGCGCGATCCAGGCTCAGCACGCCGAGCAGGGCCAGCTTGCGCTTCATGCCCGTGGAGTACGTGGTGATGAGCGTATCCAGCGGCACTTCGAGCAGTTCGTTCAGCATGCGCACATCGGCCGCGGCCGGACCGCTCATGAAGAGCTCCAAGTACTCCCGGCCGGTGATGCCAGGGTGGAAGTAGTTGTCCGTCTCCAGGAACGCGGTGTTGCCATGGCCCATGTCCGCGTCGTTCCAGCGCACCTGCGCCCCGGCATTGCGTCCGAAACCGTACAGCGAATTGAGGAAGGTTGTCTTGCCGGCACCGTTGAGGCCCACGATGCCGTGGATGCCCGGCGCGAAGGTGTGCGACGGGATGTCCAGCACGGTCTTGTCGCCGTAGGCGCAACGAAGGTCAGCGAGGGTGATCATGGAAAAAGGCGTTGAGGTTGGCTCGGGCCTTGGGCCATTCGGTGAGGAGCATGATGAGCGGCACCAGAGAAAGACCGGGCAGGATGGCGAAGAGCGCGGCCACGGACACGTTGGCACCGTTGGCCTCCAGACGGATGTTCGGTCGGTAGTTGGCGTACTTCAGCACGATGGCGTAGGCCACCAGCACCACCATGCCCACACCGAAGCCCGCGTGGACCCACCACCAGTCGGGCTGGAAAATGGTGGCCGCGACCAGCACCGGCAGCAGGAACACGGTCATCAGTCGCACGGCACCAACGACCTTGATGCGCAACAGCGAACGGGCATCCAAGGCCGTAGCCAACAGCATCGCACGTGGTTCGCAATGCTCCTGTGCCGATGCCACCATCAGCGCGATGATGGCCAGCAGGAACAAAGGCAACACGGGCAGCCAACAGAACGCCAGCGCGGCGAGCCACAACAGCAATTCCCGGGGGTGAGTGCCCTGCACCAGGCCGCGCCACTCGAAAAGCCTCACCGGTATCCAGCGCCGCAGCAACCTTCCGCGCACAGCAGAGCTGCGCACCACGGGCAGCCAGGGCAGAGCGACCATGGGGAGCAGCACGAGCGCCGATACCCACGCCCCGGTCAGGAGGAGCACCACCAGCACCGGCAACACCAGCACACCGTACTCCAGCGCCAATGCGAGGCGTGTCTGCGGCACGTGGCGATGCAGGAAGTGCAGGTCGGGCCGCCGTTGATGCAGGCCCCAGACCGTGAACAGCGTGCCGCCCGCGATATAGGCCGCATAGGAGGCGTCCTGCAGCACCGCGCGATGCATCAGCCCCAGCGCGAAGACCACGGCCAGCGCCAGCAGCACGATGCCATAAAGCGGGAAGGCCCGGCGCAGCTGCAGCCAGCGTAGACGGAGGAGCACGGTGGCAGAAGGCGACGCCCGCATCGAACGCAAGGTGCATCATCCCCAACGATCGGACCGGGGGTGTTTACAAGAGCGGTCGGATCACGGGGCGGGAGGTCGGCGGCCAGGTGCGGCTTATCCCTGCGTGCCGAAGTAGCGCCTCAAGGGGCGTTGGTGCATGTGGCGGATGCGATGCACCACGATGAAGTCCCCCTCCAACGAATAGATGATGTGGAACGGGAAGACGGCCAACGGTGCGAAACGATAGTGCAGGTAACGGAGCTGAAAGCCTTTGGGCCATAAGCCGATGTAGTCCAAGGTGGCGAGCACGTCCGCATGGAAACGCTCCCCCAACCCAAGAGCCTCCGCCTCATAGAACAGCCGGGCGAGCTCAATGTCCTCCTCGGCCTCAACGCCGATCCGGAACTCCATCCGGTTCACTTCCCTGAGCGTTCCTTCATCCGGGCTTCCAACTCATCCCGGCTCAGCCAGCGGCCTTCGCCTTTCAGGAAACGCTCACGGCTGGCATCCAACGCAGCCACCTCATCCGGATCCAGCTCGATGCCCGCGCCTTGGGTCCCGGAGAGAATGGCCTCCACCAACGCCCGCACCTCTTCCGCCGTGTACATCCGGTCCTCCAGCTTCAGGAAGGGCGCCTCCCCTTCGCGCACCACGGTGAGGTGGTCGCCTGGCACCGCGTAGGTGGGAGGTCCGTCCAGCATGCGCTTCAGGGCGAACAGGCGCGCTTCATCCTCCAACAGGGCGATGCGCTCCAGTAGTTCCAGCTTCAGGGTCTTGAGGTCCATGAGGTGAAGAACGGCTGGGTGGAGGATGAGTGGATCTACGCGGTGCGGCGATGATGCATTCCGCCCCGTAAACGCTTGCTGCCACTTGTGCTCATTCCTTAACAATCTTCACATGCATGGCTGTTCCGACAACCAAGCAATCATAAATGCCCGGCTTCAGAGAAGCGATGTTGATCTCGCCGGGTGCGAAGCTGTGCATGACCACGCGCCCTTGAACATCCCTTAATTCCACCACCTGGCGGAGCGTTGGTTCCGATCCGAATTTCAGGATGATGCTTCCATCTGATGGGACTGGGAATGCTCGGAGGTATTCATCTGCATTTGGAGAAGAAGGAACTGGTGTCGCACCGCATGAGATCGTTGCGCTTAGCTCCGCGGGGCGATCTGCAAGCGGGATCGTGTCCGTTGTGACCGTCGGTCCCGTAGCCAGAGTTGGTGTCAAGGGATCGGTCATCACAGTCACAAAAGGTGGCCCTCCACCAGTTGTAAAGATGCTCCGACCGCATGGCGCCCCATAATCGCCCAGTTCCGCGATCTTGCTGCCTGATCTGACATAACCTCCAGCGAATGGAGTGCCCATGAAATAGTCCAGGTAGAATAAGTTGCATGGAGCCTGGCAGTACGACACGGCAATGATCTCGCCGGTGGACGAGAATCTGATGATCTCATTAGCGGCCAGATCATAGTTCTGAATGGCCAAGTAGTCCCCGTCCTCCACCTGGACGAGAGTTCTCCTTGACATAGCTGAACCCAGAAGCGAGGATCCCCGGCACCAGAGCACATTCCCTTCGTCGTCGAAGTGCATCATGTACGAGTAATAGTAGATGCCAGGTATTTGATTGTCCATAGCATTGATGATGCACGTATAACCGCCATCCTCTGCTCGCACGATGCTCGATACTCCTGAATATCCAACACCCCCCGGAATAGGGACGTAGTACTTCTTGATCCAAAGCGCTCCTGCCGGGCCGATACGTGCGACCACTGCGTGATTAACACCTTCATAAGTAGCTGCCCCAGCGACCATGTGCTCCGACGGAACATCGGTGACACAGCCTGAAGTTAGGCTCCACGGTTGGTTCTGGGTGTTCGAAATCGTAATGCTACCTATCGCCATCCCATCCGGACCGACTACCACCCGATGAAGTAGTGGCCCCGCAACGGTGAAAGCAACAATGCTATCCTCGCTAGGGAGCGCCACACGGAACGATGCGCCTGTGTAGTTCTTGCACCAGATCACTTCACCTGCGTCAGTCAAGCGAACTAGAATGGCGCTATTGGATCCGGACACATTCAAGTTTCCATTCAGGATCAACCCGTCTGCAGTCGTGATGGATGAAGTGAACTGCCAGTTTCCGGGTGCTGCAAACAGTTTCGTTGCAATGGGCATCAGGGACCAGTCACTGTAGCCTATAGCAGTCTCCAAATACACGCTATCGGTTGTTGGGCTGCCAAACGACTTGCTGAAGACAACTAGGCGATTGCCATCCCCAAGATCCTTTAGAGCCCTAGGAGAACTGGCGCCGAAGTCCGCGATCACCTGTGAGTTGGCCGTCATCGGTAGAAAGAGCACGAAATTGAGCAATCCCCAACTCAAAAGGTGGAATGCCTGATTGCTTTTCCGAATGGATGAAGCTTGAGTCAAGGGGGTGTTAACTGCAATTTCCATTTCTTGGCATGTAGTCGGGTTCAAGACGAATAACGGTGAAGATGGTGGCTTGGAATATGTTCAGGCTGAATCGGACATGACGCTGTGTATTCCAGGTAATCTTTGAGTTGCCCTGTGGGTCAATGGCATCCGAGCTTAGGAAGCCGCTCTCTGCGGGTGCATGCATCGTGGCACGGCATGTTGAGCAAGGCAATCTAGCCGTAGGTCACAATCGGTTTCTTGGAGTTCCCCGAGATCACTTTAATCTCCTCCACCAACTTCCGCACTTCCTCCGCCGTGTACATCCGGTCCTCCAGCTTCAGGAAGGGCGCCTCCCCTTCGCGCACCACGGTGAGATGATCACTCGGCACCGCGTAGGTGGAAGGTCCGTCCAGCAGGCGCTTCAGGGCGAGCAGGCGCGCTTCATCCTCCAGGTTGGCGATGCGTTCGAGTAGTTCGAGCTTGAGGGCTTTGAGGTCCATAAGGTGAAGATAAGCCGCGGATGTGCTGGAATGCGGGCCGCAGGACAGGAAAGGCAAGCCGCAGAAGAGTTGGAATGCGGGCCGCAGATGGCGCAGATGAACGCGGATGAAATGCGAAAGGCACCCAGCGAGCAGTGCTTTCCGGAGCGCACCAAGAGCCCCTCCTCCTCCCAGCAACGGTAGTGAGCTCATCTGCGTTCATCTGCGTTCATCTGCGGCTGTATTCGCATTCCCGCCGAAGGCGCATCTACGCCATCTGCGGCCGTATTCGCATTCCCGCTGAAGGCACATCTGCGCCATCTGCGGCTGTATTCGCCCTCAACCTCCGCAGCTAAAGAAAGGCGGCCGCAGATGGCGCAGATGAACGCAGATGAAATGCGAAAGGCACCCAGCGAGCAGTGCCTTCCGGAGCGCACCGCGAGCCCCTCCTCATCCCAGCAACGGTAGTGAGCTCATCTGCGTTCATCTGCGCCATCTGCGGCTGTATTCGCATTCCCGCCGCAGGCGTATCTGCCTTCATCTGCCCCATCTGCGGCTGTATTCGCATTCCCGCCGAAGGCGCATCTACGCCATCTGCGGCCGTATTCGCATTCCCGCCGAAGGCGCATCTGCGTTCATCTGCGTCATCTGCGGCTGTATTCTTCCTCAGCACCGCAGTCGCATCCCCGGCCATCACGCCGTTGGCCATTCCTACCGATCTTCGCCCCTATGCAATTGCAGAACTACATCGCCGGCCAATGGGTCGCCGGCACCGGCCCGCAAGCTGAACTCCTCGACGCCTCCACCGGCGAGCTCGTCGCCACCACCTCCTCCACCGGCCTCGACTTCGCCGCCATGCTCCACTACGCCCGCACCGTGGGCGGACCCAAGCTGCGGAAGATGACCTTCCCCGAGCGCGGACGCATGCTCAAGGCCCTGGCCCTGTACCTGATGGAGCGCAAGGACAAGTACTACACCATCAGCTACAAGACCGGCGCCACCAAGGCCGACAGCTGGGTGGACATCGAGGGCGGCATCGGCAACCTTTTTGCCAACGCCAGCCTGCGCCGTACCCTGGGCAACATGCCCTTCTACGTGGACGGCGAGGCCATCAAGACCAGCAAGACCGGCAGCTTCATCGGCCACCACATCATGGTGCCCAAGGAGGGCGTGGCCGTGCACATCAACGCCTTCAACT
>CAZQFG010000186.1:0-5936 GCA_964592515.1 uncultured Chryseobacterium sp.
CCTTCGTCCGCGTTGCACACGATGTACTTGCGTTCACCCGGTCCACCGCTCACATCCTTCGCATCGCGGCAAGCCTGCAACTTGAAGCCCATCGGGAAGCCAGCACCACCGCGACCACGGATCGTGGCGGTCTTGATCTCGTTCAGGATGTCGTTCGCATCGCTGGCCAACACCTTTTCCCAGGTCGCATAGAACGTATCCAATGTGGGCATCGGCGCCGTTAGGATCGGGCGCTCCATGGAAGTGCCCACGAAGTGCTTGCCCCCTGCATCGGCTGTGCCGCCCTTCACGATCGTGTCCAGTTGATCGATGCTATTGCCGCTGTAGTTGCGTCCGCCCACGTTGAACGCACTGTTCTCATGGCAGCGTCCCAGGCAGCACATATGGCCGATCTCTTCGGCCTTGAAATGTTGACCGAGCGCATGGTGCACCTTGTCCTGCGTGCCGGCCACCAGGCAGGTGCTGCCGTTGCACACGTAAGCCTTCACGCCTTTGTTCTCCTTCTTCAGGAAGTCGTAGAAGCTGCTGGTGCCATAGGTGATCGCCTCGCCCACCAGGAACTCATCGGCGATACGCGTCAATGCCTCATCACTGGGAGTGCCTGTGCCATCGGCGCCCTGTTGAAGGCGTTCCCACAATGCATCATCGAGTTCCTTGCCTGCGCGGCCTGAGAGGGAGGAGATGTTCCTGGACATGTTGATGCCAAGGTATGGATGTGCACCGTTCGCTCACGTTCCTACGTGTCGGCGTCGGGGTGCTTGGGTTTGCGCTTGTAGGTCTTGTGGCTCTTCACCACGCGCGGACGAAAGCGTCCATCGAAGACACCCGCTGCCTTCTGCGCAGCGCGTTTCACGCTGCGCTCTATGCGGTCCGTTACGGTGCGGGCCTTGCGCGGTGCTGCCTTGGCCATGGCGGTGTGGCGTTACTTCAATCGACCATAAAGGTAGAGGTCGATCAGGCGGCCATCGTGTGTGCGGAAGTCCTGGCGCAGGAGGCCCTCACGTTGAAAGCCGCAGTTCTCCAACACCTTGCAGCTGGCGATGTTGTCCGGTGCCACGCGCGCATACACCTTGGCGAGGCCCAGTGTGCCGAACGCGAAGTCGAGCGTCCACATCAGTGCCATGGTGGTGAGCCCTCGCCGTTCGTACGTGGAGCTCACGAAGTAGGCCGTTTCACATTTGGGCACCGACCAATCGAACTCTTTCAGGAACACGAGCCCGATCGGATCGCCGCCTTCATAGTCGCGCATCACAAAGCAGTGCAGCTCGTGCTTCTTGCGCCGGGCGAGCAGTTCCTTGATGTAGGTGCGCGTGGATCGCGGATCGCTGCAACGCGAACAGGTCACCGGGAAGTAGGGCTCCAGCCGGATGCGTTCGCGATGCACCAGTTGGTACACGCCCGCGTGGTCGTCCTTCGTAAGGGGGTCGATGATGACCGAGTCGCTCATTGTTCGTCCCGTCCGAGCAGTGCGGCCTTGCGCATGGCCTGTGCCCGTTCAGTACCAAGGTAGCGTTCCACGGCGGCATGCGCGAGGTAGACAAGCGGTGTGCTCAACAGCGCCACCACGAGTTTGTAGCCGTAGGCGGTGATCACCAGTGCGGTGCAAAGGGCGAAGCTCCAATCCTTCAGCACCCAGAACGCCATATAGGTCACCACCACACTGTCGATGAGCTGGCTGATGAGCGTGCTTCCCGTTGCACGCAACCAGATGCGCCTGTCGCCGGTGATGCGCTTGATGCCGCGGAAGCTGAGCGCATCAACGAACTGCCCTACCACGAACGCGGCCAGCGAACCCACGATGATGTTCATGCCCTGGCCGAAGATCGCGGCGAAGGCGGCCTGCATGTCGGGCACCCCCTGCGCGCTGCCGCTCGTGATCCAGAAGTCGGCGGGCGCGATGTGGATGGCAGCGAAAAGGACAATGAACGCGAAGGCGATGAGCCCGGCGGTGAGCAGGGTTAGGAAACGCACACCGCGCACGCCGTAGTAGTCGTTGATCACATCGGTCATGATGAAAACGATGGGCCACGGCAGCACACCAACGCTCAGCACGAAGCTCAGGTGTTCTTGTCCCAACAACGTGAAGTCCGCCTTGGTGATGCCGATCAGGGCCTCCAACTGGAACAGCTTCACGCCGATCATCTCCGCGACCAATGCATTGGCCACGAAGAAGCCGCCGAGGATAAGGTACAGGCGCGTGGCCTTGTCGGCGAGGATGGAGTGGATCATGCGGTGATGAAGGTATCTGACAGAAGCCGGACACGCTTGACACTATCGCTGTTCAGCCCGCCACGTTCACACCGACCAGTTTACCGATGCCGAAGGTGACCGCCGCAGCAGCAAGGCCGAACAACACTTGCCGCATGCCGCTGAACCAGATGCTGCGACCGGTGAACAGGGTGATCGCGCTGCCGATCACGAACAGCCCGATCGCGCTCAAGCCAACGCTGATCGCAATGGCCTGCATACCACTCAGCCAGAAGAACGGCAGTACGGGCAGGATGGCGCCTATGGCGAAGAGGAAGAAGGAGGTGATCGCCGCCTCCCATGCCGATCCTTGCAGCTCTTCGGCGTTGATGCCCAGCTCCTCTTTCACGAGCATTGCATGCGCCTTGTCCGTGTCGCTCATCAGGTCCGTGGCGAGCCGGTCCGCCTCCGCTTCGCTGATCCCCTTGGCCATGTAGATCAGCGCTAGTTCCTTCCGCTCGCCCTCGGGGTTGGTCTGCAGTTCCGTCATCTCCAGCGCCATCTGTCGCTCGTATAGTTCCTGCGAGCTCTTTACGCTGATCCACTCGCCGAGCGCCATGCTCAAGGCACCCGCCAACAGTCCAGCAAGACCGGCCAACAGCACACCTTGATCACCTTCGGTGGCGCCGGCCACGCCCATGACCAGGCTCATGTTGCTCACCAAACCATCGTTCGCACCCAGCACCGCAGCGCGTAACGCGTTCCCTCCCACGCTCTTGTGCCGCCCTTCGATCCGGCCCAGTTGTTCACCCCCCATGCCACCTTTGTTCGCTAGCAGCGAAGTGAGGATGCGCACATGGTTCCGCTCCGAACCGGTGATCGGTTCCCCGTTGCGCTGCTTCTGGGCTACGGTCGCTCTCGCGAGACCTTTCTCCACGTCCATGAGTTGTGCGATCACGTGGTCGTAACCCATCATCCTTCCGATGCGGTCCAAGGTCCGGGCCCGCCATGAAGGACCCGGCATGGTGCTAAGCAGGCCACCTTGGAACAAGTCGTTGAAGGCGTGCTCGGCATGCCCCTGTTCAATGGATGCCATCTCGCGGAACAGCTTTGCTACTTGAGCATCCGCTTCGTGTTCGGCGATGCGTTGATACAGGTAGGCCGCATCGATCTCGGTCTGCAGGCTCGCCTTGCGAAGTTCGGGGGAGGGAATGTCCATGCACGAAGGTGCACAGAAGATCCGCATGCTTAGATGATGGTCCTAACGGCGCTTCCCACACGTAAGCTTCCCTCGGTCGCACCCACGGCATTCATGCCGAACATCACTTTATGGTCTTTGCTGCGATAGGTGGCCAGGGTCCTAAGCGGTTCCTTGCCGCGCACGCCAGTGCGTTGGTCGGTGGTGATGATGATGCAACGCGCACAGGGCTTGACCAGGGTGAACCGCACGTTGCTGATGGTGATGTTGCGCCAGCCATCCTCCTGGAACGGCATTCCTCCCTCGATCACCAGGTTCGCACGGAAACGGTCCATGGTCATGGGCGTCCATGTTCCCTTTTGCTCATGTGCATATGCAGCGCCTCGTGCATTGAGGTCGTCCAGTGAGGCCTGTGAAACGATCAGGTATGGGAAGCCATCGCTCAGTGAGGTGAGGCCTTGGGCATAGCGTCCATCGGTGCGGCGCTTGGTGGCATCGGGCATGTGCACCAGTTGTGCCGTGCGCCCCATTCGTTCACTGAACCAATTGCTCCAGGAATTCTCCGTGGTCATCGTGCGCACACGATCGCTCCACACCGAGCACATCTTGGTCTCCCTGCCATCGAAGTTCCACGGCAGATCAAGCGTTGCACCATCGCGTGTGTCGGTCACGCGGAAGCCTTCGCCGTGCGGTGCGGTGTGCAGGCAGGCCATGGCAGGCACTTCGCGTTGCGTAATGAAGTTGCCATGCTCATCCACCAGCATCCAACGGCGGTCGTGTTCCAACCCGCGGTCGGTGAGCCGCGCCTCGTTCACGCCGAAGCCACCGACGGATTTGATCGGATGGATGTGGATGGCTCCGAGCGAAAGGCTCATCGGCGCACCACCCGCTTGATCACCGGCCTGCCATCAATGCGGAACAACAGCGCATAGGTGCCGGGGGTGGTGGGCAGTTGAACACGCAGTCCCTGGCGACGAGGTTCGGTGCGCACTGCCACGTTCTCACCGGCAATGGTCTGCACGCCTTTCAGTTCGAGTCGTCCGCCATCGGGCACATCGATCATCACCCACCCATCGGTGGTGGGGTTGGGGTACACCACCAGGCGTTCGGGGTCGCGGAGCAACATGCCCACGGGTCCCACTTGGAGCGAGTCCGCGGCCACCAGAGTGGGCGTACCATCACTTGCGGCAAGCATGCTGCGGAAGGCATCGATCTCCGGACCGCTCTGCTCGAACATCTCGCGGTTCCAGCCCGGGGGCACAGGTTGATAGTACGCGCGCGCATACGCGCGCAAGGCTCCAGTGGTGTTGCTTACCGGGATGTGGTAGTACACGATGTCGGTGCCGCTGCCCTCTTCACCCAACGTATTGCGGTTGAAGTCGGGGTCGGTGAGCGCGTTGCCGGCGATGAGCGTGGTGTCGTAGCTGGGGTGCGCCGTGCTGAACCCGTAAGGCACCATTCGGTTGTCCTTGATCGGGTCCTTGGCGCGCTCGAGGACCGTGGTCACATCACCGTTCACATCGCCCATCACCAGTTCGTAGATCTGCACCTGCTCGCTGCGGTTGATCACGGTGTAGTGCGGCTCATACGTGGCATCGTGCCCTTCCACTTCCATCGCACTGTTCAGGCGACCGCTCTTGAACACGGTATCGCCGGTGGCGTCGAGCACCACGAATTCAATGAACGCACGGCGCGACGGGTAGCCGCTGGGGAAGCGGTGTCCGGCAAGGTTTTCCAGTCGCACGGCATAGTAGGCCGTGTCGCTGGTCCGGTCCACAAGGTCCAGGTCCAGGAGCAGTGTGTGCTGTGTGAGCATCCGTTGCGTCCGCGCAATGGTACTGTCGAATTGCAGGTCGGTAGCGGGGATGTCCAACACGTCCTTGTTGGCCTTCAACAGCTCCAGCATGTGCACGTTGCCGCCCACCAGGTGGTGCAGTCCGAACGGCGTCTGCGCATTGAGGAACGGGTACTCGGCGGCCAGAATGATCGGGTCGCTGATGCGCGGCATGTGGCAGGTGTTGCACTGGGTGCCGTTCACACTGTAGATACTGTTCAGCCATTCGTGGTAGGTGGCCTGTTCCACGAACTTGTCGCCGGTGATGTTGCCTTCCAGATCAATGGTCTCGGTGATCAACGTGTGGCAGCCGGCGCACACCTTGCTGTTCACGATGTGGCTGCCAAACCCCGGGGTGAACCTCACGAAGAACTGCATGATGGCCGGGTTGATCTGGTCATCGCTATACGGCCCGTACACCCGTGCTGAATCGAACTGGAGCTCGCCGCTGAAGTAGGTCCCGGCAGTGGCCTCGCTTTGCATGTGGCATGAGAGGCAGCTTACACCATCAAGTGCCATTTTACTGGTATCCAGCATGGCCATGGTAAAGGGCGGATGGCCCAGCATGCGTTCCTGGTGCATGCCCAGCGGTGCATGGCAGCTCAGGCACTTGTTCTCAATGGGGCCTTGGTGCGCGGGGTTCACCAACACCTCGTGCTCTACCTTGGCCCGGAAGAAGGGGTCGCGTGCGCTGTTGGCCATCATGGTGCTGCGCCA
>CAZQFG010000187.1:0-5935 GCA_964592515.1 uncultured Chryseobacterium sp.
CTCAAGCTGCTGGGCTCATCTTCCGTGCCGCTGCGGATGCCCTGCACTACCAGATCGGGTATGCCATCGTGGGTGAGGTCGATGCTGTCGTTGGGCGCGAAGCCGCAGTAGTTGCGGTCGAAGTCGGGCTGTGACGCGGCAGTTACGGCCGAGAGAAGAACAGGAAGGATCAGGGAGGTCCTCATCGTGGGAAGAGGGTGATGGTGACGGGATGAAATTCCGGTTCGCCCGGGGAGTTTTCGTACACCTCATCCCAATAATGGCCGCACAAGGAGTAGCACTGGGACGGATGTAGGTGCAATAGTTGCTGCCGGTAGCGCGGTCCATCGTTCCCGGGCCGCTCGTCCACCACCAGCACACGGTAGTTGCCCATGTGGAAGTGGTTGGGCACAACGAGGATGTAGTTGTCCTGAGCGAAGGGGAACTGTCGCTTCCCGTTGCGCCGCCAGGCAGTGGTAGGGATCCATTGCTGCGGGCGGTCGGTGTTCCGTTGGAACAGGTAGAACGGTGTGCCTGTTGCGGTAGCGGGCAGGTTGTCCTGGTCGAGCAGCATCACGCGCAGCCCTTCCACCACGTTGGTGTCGCCGTGGGCATGCGGTCGCACCACGATGATGGAGTAGAAGTCGAACGCACAGTGCTGGGCCCTTGCGAACAAGGGTAGCAGGGTCAACAGAAGCAGAGCTCTCATCGCGGATAAAGGATGATGTCCACTGGAGCAAAGTTCGGTCTTCCTTCCCTGGGCGGATAGACCTCCTCATCATATCGGCCACACAACGGATATACGTCGTTGTTGGTGATCGGCACCACCGTCCGCCGCAGTTCGCCCAGTCCACCGTTGCGCTCGTCCTGCACGAGGATCGAATACCCGGTGTAGTCAAGGTGGGAGGGGATCACGAGGATGTAGTTGTCACCGGCGAACAGGAATTCCTGACCCTTGTACCGATCGAAGTGCGGTTGCCAGGTGCGGTCATGCATCGTGCTGCGTCCATCGTTCGGCCGGAAGCGGTTCCATTCCTGGCCATTGATCACGGCCGGCAGGTTGTTCGTGTCGAGCAGGGTAATGCGCAGCTGCGGCTCGATCGCTTGGGTGTTCGCCCGGTGCGCATGCACCACGATGACGGACACGAAGTCGTAGCCGCAGTGCTGAGCTTGGAGCACAAAGGGGGAGATGAGCCATGCGAGGATGAGGGTGCGCATGCCCTCCTGTACACGGATGAACGAGTAAGGTTCGAACCTTTGGGGATGCAGCGTGTACTTAGCAGCGGATCGCATCGCTGACCGTGGGAATTCTCCATCTCATAGCCGTTGGGCTCTTGTGTAGTTGTACTATGCTTCTGCATGCACAGCACGACACGCCAGGCGTGAGCCCGCCTTTCGCCCCGGAGCCTGTGCCCCCTCCACCGCCCGATCCGGGCCGCCTATATTGGCCGGGCGGTCTGCCGCCCTATGAGGGGCCTATCCCACCCGAGCAGCCGCCTATGGAACACACCTCGCCTGCACCCATCGTGCAGGACAGTATCCGCTGGGTGGTGGATGTTGCGCCATCCTTTCCCGGCGGAGAAGAGGCGCTGAAAGCCTACCTCAAGGAGAACATGGTCTATCCCACCCTGGCGCTTGAAGCGGGTGTTGAAGGTGTGGTCCGCGTCGAGTTCGTGGTGATGCAGGACGGCCTGTCGAAGCACGTTCGTGTGGCCAAGGGCGAGCGGAATGCGGAGCTGCATGCCGAGGCCATGCGCTTGGTTCGCAGGATCCACTCTTGGGTACCGGCGCGGATCAATGGCATACCTGTCGCCGCGCACACCTCCGTGATGATTCCATTCCGCATCAAGGACTGATCCATCCCTTATGTACCCAGGAACTGGATCTTTGCGCATGCATCGTGTACCGGTCCACATGCGGGCGATCCTCAGCCTCCTTGCCGTCCTGTTCGTGGTGACCGCTTCTGCGAGCAAGCGGCCGATCCGCGTCACAGGCACCGTGGTCAACATCCAGGCGTGGGAGATCCACGGATACTACACCGCTGTGCTGGTGCGTGGCGGGCCAATGCCTCAACGAGGCGCATTGCAACGGTACCCCGGTGTCACGGTGGATCTGAAGACCGGGCACTTCGAAGGAGAGATCCCGACCGAAGTGATACGCAATGCACACGGCCGGTGGGTAGATCTTCACGTCGTTGCCATCAGCACCTTGGACATTCCGCCGCGGCAGATGGTGATCCGCGTACCCTATGCCCACCGCATCGACCTGGGAACATTCGATTGGAAATCTTCGCACTACCTCTGGAAGAATGGGACGCTTGCGATCAATACGGCCGTACCCAGGGATACGTTGATCGGTGAACCTTGGGGGAACCACGTGATCATCAGTCCTATCAACCCCACGCCGCAGGATAGTGTGGCACTGGAATTTGTCTGGGCCAGCAGCGGAGCACCGTTCGAGGCCGCATGGAGCGCCCTGTACAAGGAGCACTGGACCTTGATCGATATCACCTTCGCGCTGCGCACCGATGTGGACGTGTACACGGAAGGCTGGATGCAGCGTGCAACACCGATCAAGCTGGGTAGCCTGACAGCTGGATGTTACGGGATCCGGCAGGTGCCTGCACAAGGCGAACAGTTGAGCGATGTGGACTTTCTGCTCGGAAGGATCATTCAATTCACGGTTACTGAACGTTTTGAACCATGAGCTATGTGACGGGATGCAGGGTGGCCGGCCTATCTGAAGCGGATCGCGACCACTGCAGCGTAGGTGTGGCATACCGCCGATCCGCGCGAACTGTCATACAGGCGAGCGCGGTGCTCTTAGGCCTCCTCTTCGATTCACGGCCAGTTCTCGGTCAACCCTTCGAACGTGGCCCCATCCCGTCCGGCACGGCATTCATCGGCCTGACCATGCACGACCCCGAAGGTTTCGCACGCGCCATGGAGCGCGAGAACATCCACGCCATCGACCGTTGGATGAAGCGCGAACTGATGGCGCAGAAGAAAGGGGAGCAGGTGGACAACGGATCAGCGATGATCACGGTGCATACGCTCACCTACAACAGCATCGTGGACTGGTTGAGGAAACAACCCGGTGTGATCGATGCGGCCTGGGATGGTTGTGTGGGTAAGATCGATATCTGGCCAGGCCATTCAACGATAGGCTTGCGTGTACTGCTGAATGGTGTTGAATATGAACGCTGTTATCGCGTGCAGGAAGGAATTCCCGGCACCGTCAACCTATTCGGCTGGCGGCCGAAGCTGCGTAGGTCGCGGCAGCACCTGAAGTACCTGGGTGCCGCCGAATGTCCCGGTTTCGTAGCAGAGCAGCGGAGGTATTGCGCGGAGCGAGGGCGGTAGGTGTCGCCTCATTCCCGGCTCAGGCGCATCGTGCGTCCACCGCTGTCCTGCGCGGTGTACATCCCTGTGGGTAGGCCGGTCAGGTCCAGGTCAATGACCTCGTGGGCTACGCGGCTCACGGGCACCTGTACGCTGCGTCCCAAGGCATCACGCACGATCACCCGCTTGCCCATGCCCTCCACACGGATCACGCCCGTGGTCGGATTGGGATAGGCCCGCATCACGCTGGCGCGCTGCTCATTCACGCTCATGTACTGCGGGTCACAGGTTCCTGGTTCCTCCGCGTACCAGCCGTTCCAGTAGGTGGTGTCGTTGTGGCTGAAGCAATCCAGCCCGTACCAGTATTCCGAGATGTTGATCGGGTTGAAGGTGAACAGCCCATGGATACAGCCCATGCCTTCGATCCACTCGGAACTTTCCGATATGAATTCCTCGATGGCCTGGACCTGCACGCCAATGCGTCCGCCATAGTTGGGGTTCGGTTCCGCTGCAGTTACGCGCACATCCAATAGTTGCGTGTTCATCCAACCCGAAGCACCGCCCAGCCCCAGCGCCTCGTTCACATAGATGTCATAAAGCGTATCGCCCACCGCAGCACCGAGATCGTAGAGGAGGTATTCCTGGGTTGAATCGGCCGGGTAGAAGTACACGGCACCTTCCTCCTCGCGAATGCCGCCCACGAAGTCGGCCCCGCAATGGCGTAGTTGCGTGTAGGCCGTGCCGGCGATCAGCGTGTCACTGCCATCCACACAGAAATTGGCCGTACTGGTCCACACGAACTGGGGGATGGGCGGCGGTGTCACCATCACCTCGAAGTACTGCACCCACGTGGCGTTGCTGGTGGGGAAGGGGAAGCTCTGTGCGAAGAGTCCCGTGGTGCCGATCAATGCGGTAATGAGTAGTGTTCTACGCATGGGGTGACGTGTTGGAGAGAGGTGGTCCGTGTAGTGAGGTTCCTGTTCCATTGACAAGGCAAGCAGCCCGAACGCTGCCCAGAACCGCCGAATGATCGGCATTCGGCTGGCGTGCTTTGCTGCTCATCGTCTTGCATGCAATGCGCCGATCGGTTGGAAAGCATTGGTGGCGCGCTGTTACAAATAGCTCAACCACCACACCTCCTTGTGTGCCGCACGGTACCGCGCGAACCAGCGGCACGGCCAGTAGATGGTCAATACAACGGCCACCCACACCAGATAGACCACCCATAGCGGGAAGCCGTTATCGCTGTGCACTTGCGGGTCCAATGTGGCGCTGAGCACGGTCTCGTACAGCGGTTGCCCTTGCAGGATCATGGCCACAGTGGCCAGCAGGTGGATCACATAAATGTGCACCATGTAGTAGAAATAAGGCACACGACCCAGGGTGATGAAGGGTGTGCTCCAGCGCAATGTGCGTCCCTCGGCCCATCCGAGAAAGAGCAGCGCAGGTCCCAGTGTCATGCACAGGTACAGCAGCGAGGGCGGGTACTTCGTTGTGTTGAGGATGGACAGCACATCGAACATCAGGCCCGGTTGCTGTTCCCATGGCGAGGGGTCGCCGTAGATGTTGAGGCCACGCAGCACCATGAACATACCAATGGCCGCAATACCCAAGCGATACAACGAGCGTTGTCGTTGTGCTGAGGGTACTTCCACGGTAAAGAGCCGGCCCAGCGAGTAGCCCAGTGCCATGGTGCCTATCCATGGTAGCACAGGGTATTGGGTCAGTATCAAGCGGTCCGATGTGTTCAGCAGCAGGCCCCCGCGATGGAGCACCTTGAAGAACGCGCCCAACAAGCCTTGCACCGGGAGGGCAAGCCCATCAAGAATGTTGTGCCCTACCACGATGGCCAGCCCGAAGCCGAGCACCCCGCCCCACGGCAGGTACACGAGCATGGCCAGCGCGATCATGCTGACGCCAATGGCCCAGAACACGGCCAGCACGGAGAAGGAGAGGGTGATGTCGAATGTCCAGCCGAAGGCCACGATCACCACTTCGGTGAAGATCATCCACGCGCCACGCGTCCAAAGGAAGCGGCTCAGTTTTGCGGTGGTGCGTGTACGTCCGTACAGGTAGGCGCTGGTGCCCGCCAGGAACACGAACACGGGTGCGCAAAAGTGCGTGACCCACCGCGTGAAGAAGAGCACCGGTGTGGTGGTGGCCATGTCCGTGGGCGATGGACCGAACAGCAGGCCGTAATGGAAGAAGTCGCGCACATGGTCCAGCGCCATCAACACCAATACGATGCCCCGCAACAGATCGATGGAGGTGATGCGGGCCGTGCTCATGCTCCCAAGGTAGGTTTCGGCAGCATGCGGGGTGCAGTGGAATGATGGAACGTTCAGCCGCTCCGCGGTCAGCGGTACGTCACTTACCGGCTGGGCACATGGCACCGATCCCGCACCTTTACCCCCGGGCAACTGCTGTGGTGCATCCGAACGTCAGAGCATTCCCATATCCAAGGCACGTGGCCCCGCTCGTCAAGGCATACCGGTTCTACATCGGTTCGTTCTCCGGCTTCGATCGGCAGATCTGGCTGCTCACGTTCGCCAGCTTCGTCAACCGTGCCGGCACCATGGTGGTGCCCTTCCTTTCGCTCTACCTCACCAAGGACA
>CAZQFG010000188.1:0-1652 GCA_964592515.1 uncultured Chryseobacterium sp.
ACCTGGTGTACACCATCCAGCAGGCCTACATGGCCATGCAGGCCGGTGCCAGCTATGTGTGCCCGCTCGTCGGTCGCCTTCAGGACCAGGGTCATGACGCCCTCGCCCTCGTGGAGCAGTGCGTTCGTGCCGTGAACTACTACGGCTACGACACCAAGATCATGTTCAGCAGCGTGCGCACCGTGGAGCATGTGCGCAATGCCGTGGACCTCGGCGTACACACGATCACCGTGCCTTGGAAGCTGATGAAGCAGCTCACCGACAACCACTTCACGGCCATCGGCACCAAGCAGTTCTACGTGGACACACGCCTGATCACCATGAAGGTGAAGGACGTGCTGAGCCGCACCAACCCTGTGATCAAAGACAGCGCCACCGTGAGCGAAGCCCTCGTGGAGATGACCAAGCACGGCTTCGGCGCCGTGATGGTGGTGGACAGCAAGGGCAAGAACATGGGTGTCTTCACCGACGGTGGCCTGCGCCGCGGCATCGAGAAGGAAGGCAACAAGTTCCTCGCGAAGAAGCTGAGCACGCTGAAGTTCAACGCGCCCTTCACCATCAGCCCGGAAGCCCTGCTCGATGAGGCACAGAAAGCCTTCAAGGAGCACAAGGTGGACACGTTGAGCGTGAGCGAGAACGGCAAGCAGCTCGGCATGCTCGACATCCAGGACCTGATGAAGGCGATCGCGGGGTAGGCTTTTCGCTGGTCTGCGCGCGTTGCGTGCAGGGTCGGCAACTCTGAACGCGTAACGGCCCGTGGCAAAGAAGGTCAACGTCTTTGACGAGGTAGCTAGGCAATGGCAGGCGGATGAACGTTCTGCGTTCAATGAGAACCCTGCATCCAAGGTCTACCGAACGATATCGTCCTCGACTGTCACCAAGGTCATCGGCCGATGGCCACAGGTGAGCCATATCAATACTTTCATTGCGCACGAGCTCAATTACCACCAGTTTCCGTGGTTCCCGGTCAAGTTTGATCGGATAGACCTGTACAGATCCGCCAAACTCACGGATATCATCAGCACCGCTGCGATCAGTGCGCACGCCTTCATCTTAAGCGATAGAGCGTTGAAACTCTTCCAACGGTTCGACCTCGGAAAGCACGCCATCTACTCGGCGGCTATTCACCACAGGGATTCCGTCAACGACTACCATGTCCTTCATTTCATAAATGACGTTGAAGATCGTTTGGACTGCACGCGGTCAAGGTTTCACGTTACGGATATGATGGGTACTCCCCGGTTCGGAATTGGCATCAAGGATCTGGAGGACTTATGGGCGAAGCGGGAGCAGGTGAAGAAAGGAGAACTGCCCGGTACGGAAGAATACGATTACGTGCGATTGACCTTTGGACACTTCGTCGCAGGTCCGGGTCTTCCGGACATCTTCTCGATCCGATGTGCCGGTATTGACGCCTTCATCACGTCCACATTGGCTTCGGCCATCAATGAGGCCGGACTTACAGGTTTCCAGATCCTTCCCGCCCAGGAACTGGCGGATCCCGTTCCTTGATAACCATGTCCTTGCTTCAACTTTTCACTACCCATGGCCTCCGCAGCACCGCCCCGGAGCCCGAGCTTTTGCGCCGTCTGGCTCGCACCAAAGCCGTGCTCTTCGATTGGGACGGGGTCTTCAACGACGGCTTCAAGGAT
>CAZQFG010000188.1:1752-5850 GCA_964592515.1 uncultured Chryseobacterium sp.
TCACGGCCAACAGCGGCGGGAACAACGGGCTACGCGAGGCCACCGATGCGGTTATCGCGCTTCTGGCCAACGGCGCAGAGGTGATCGATCACCGCGTGAAATACTCGGAGACCTACCAGCGCTACTTGAGCGAACGCCAGGCGGTGGTGCCGGAGGTGGTGCGCAACGCGCGCTGATCAGCCTTTCATGGTGAATTTCACAGAGGTGGTCCCAGCAACCACCTTGAAAGAGGCCTGCTCGAACGATGGTGGGCCGAAGGTGCCCATGGCATCGTTGCTGAAACCATACGGTTCCTTCGGGATCCCCATGAAGTTGGTATCGAGCTTGCCGTTGCGGTCCACATCGTGGAAAGCCTTGATGGCGTAGGTGCCTGGGGCCACATCGTTCAGTACGATCCGCACCACACCTCCTTCGGCCTTCACTTGCACGGGACGGCAACCTATCTCGCTCGCAAAAGCTTCTGCCGTGGGACACACTACCAAATTCAGCGTGCCTCCGGCCGTGGGCTTGTTCAACTTCACTTCGATAATGAGCTGCTGTTGGGCCTTGAGCGAGATCGCCAGGAACACGGGAGCGACCAGCAGCATCAGGTTCCGCATGTGAGTGTCAAATGTGATCAATGGGTCGAATGGCGTGTGCGAGTTGCTCACGAAAAAGGCTACGCGGTATCTCCTTGGCGCCCAGCCGTTCGGTAAAGGGGTTGATGTACTGGGTATCGAACAGGATGTAGTTCCGTTGACGGAGCAGATCCACCATCGCATAGAACGCCACCTTGCCGGCGTTGTTCGCTCCGAACATGCTTTCTCCGAAGAAAGCACGCCCAATTGCAACGCCATAGATACCACCAGCGAGCCGGTCGCCCTCCCAGCATTCCAGACTGAATGCGAAGCCTGCATGATGCATCGCAATGTATGACCGGATCATCTGCTCATCCAGCCATGTCTCTTCCCGATCGGCACAGGCCCTGATCACAGCCTCGAAGTCCTGGTCCACCGTGGTGCGATAGCGACCGGAGCGGATCACCCTGGCCGTCCGTGCGTCCGGTGTTATCGAGGCCAGGTCGAATACAGCCCGCGGATCCGGATCATGGCTGTAGATCTTGCCATCATGGGCCATGGGGAACCGTCCCTCAGTATAGCCTTTCACCAGCGAATCCACTGGTATGATGGGGACCGGACGCAGAGTGCTCATTCCTTCACAACACCGGCGGTGTGCATGGTATGGCCACTGCTGACCCTGAGCACATAAACACCCGGATCCAGGACCCGTAGTCCTGTCAACACGATCCGCTCGGAACCCGCGCCACGACCGGATGTGCGCCATTGCACGCGTCCGGCAGCATCGACCACCTCGGCAGACCATGGACCTTGCATGGCACCAGGAAGCAGTACTTCGAGCCTATCATCAAAAGGTACCGGATGCACCATTATGCGTGCGTTGTTGGCGTCTTCGGAAATGCCGGTCGTGGCATCAAGGAACAAATGCGCCTGCATGAAGTCGGGGATCCCATAACCCATGGAATCGTTGGGGGCCGTCCATAGTGATGCACTGCGACGCACAGCGTCCATGATCTCTGTGGAGGTACGCCCAGGGTGCAATTGCCAGAGGCAGGCCACCAGTCCGGCCAGTATCGGCGAGGAGAATGAGGTACCGCTGATGGGCACCACGAACTCACCGGCGGCATCAAGCCCGATCGCGCCCCACCCCATGGCCATCACATCGGGCTTTATACGACCATCCGCACTGGGACCGCGGGAACTGAACGGGGCCACCTGCTCTTGATCGCCCACGGCACCAACGGCCAGGATATTGATGGCATCGGCCGGAGCACTGATGTAATACCATTCGCTCTCTCCAGAGTTACCTGCACTGTTCACGGGAACCATCCCCTTCATGGCCGCTATGCCCGAGGCTATGCTGATGCGGGCTGTCAGTCCGTTCAGAACCGCATACACATGGTCCTGAGCGGGATCGTCGAACCGGGTATATCCTAAGGAGGTGTTGAGCACATCGCAACCCAGACTGTCGCAGAGCTCGGCCCCGGCCACCCAATTGTCCTCTTCAACGATGTACTCCGTGTCGGCATTCTCCGTCCGCACAAGGACATAATCCGCTTCGGGCGCTGTTCCTATCAGGTAGCCGGGCATAACCGCGGCCATGCAGGAGAGAACGCTCCTGCCATGCCAGTGATCCGCATACACATCACCATCGTGGTTGACCATGTCGCGCGTAAGCACGATACCCTCACGGTTGCGAAGCTGGTCGAATGCAGCAATGGTGTTGGCCTGATCGAAGCCCGAATCGAGCACACCGATGAGCATGCCTTGGCCCTGCGCGTTCATGGCGTGCAACTCATGCCCGTTGAGCATGGCGATCTGGATGAACGATGCCCCGTAGTCACCACTTCCCCCACCCCGTTCCGATGGGGCCAAGGGCAGCGCGAACTTGTCCGGTGGAACGGGCATGCCGTGCAACTGCTGCGTTGAACGCAGTTGCTGAACAAAGGGCAACTGCTGTATGGCCAGTAAAGCATCCGTATCCGCCGTGCGAATGGTGATCGCGTTGAACCACTTGCTGCGGTTCACCAACTGCACATCACCCGAGGCCAGCACACCGGTGATGTAGGCCGGGTCCACCGGAAGGTCAAGCTCATCGAGTGCGATGCCCTGTGCCTGTCGACGAGCAATGGCCCTAGCCGAAAGGAACTGTTCTGGGGCATCAAGGGAGTACGGTGTATTCGCCTTGTCGGTGAACTGCACCCAATAGGTGTCGGGAGCAGTTTGTGCCTGCGAACCCCATGAACAGCAAATGGCCACAAAGGCCAGGAAGAGCTTCTCGCGCAGCATGGTAAAAGAGCCGGTCATTCAGTGCCGTGGTCCAAGGCCAACATGTTCAAACGGAACCCTACTTCTCGCACCAAAGGCGGTTGGTTAGGGGGATAAGTGGTGTTGCGGATCATTTCCTCCCAATACTTGCTCACCAGCCCTACGCCCTTGGCATAACGCTCTTCGTAGTTGCGCGTTACGACCAGGTTTGGCGGCATGGTGTTGCGCACCAGCACCGTTTCTCCGTAGGTGCGACTTCCGCTGGACCAAGGCAGGCCCACGTTCCGATGAGCCACCAAGAGCTCATCATCGGTATTCAGCGCGTTAACGTCCCAACTGCGGGTCTCGCGTACCGGGAAGGAGAGCTTCAGCCTACGCTTGTTCTCTTCGGTCTGCTCAGCCGCAGTATTGCTCACGGTGAAGGTCCAAACATCGCGGGGCACCCAATTGCCTTCGTTGTCCTGAACTGAACGCAGCAGGCGGTAGGCTGTCCGTCCTTCCGGATCGGTGTATTGCTCCACCACCTGTTCCCGGAGCAGGTAGCTCACACTATCCAGCAGACCTGCCTGGTCATCGCGCCACAGCGAATCCACCTGGAACACCACCCATGCACCCACATTGGCCGGGAAATAGTCGTAGCCAAGGTCCACAGGTGCTGGTTGTTTCTCTTTAGCGCAGCCTGCGAGCAACAGGGCTGCGACAACACCGATGATGAACCGTTGCTTCATGGTCAGTTGCGTTCGCGGTCGATGAAACCACCTCCGATCACATCGTCACCGTCATAGAAGACGGCGCTCTGCCCCGGAGCGATGCCTGCCACCGGAGCATGGAACTCAACATGCACCCGATCACCGTCCATTTTCAGGGTGCCCGGCGTGCCTTTGTCCTTGTAGCGGATCTTGGTAACGGCTTCCATCTCACCATTCAACGCACTGATCTTCTGGAAGTTCGGCTTGCGCACCCACATGGACACCTTGTTCAGGTCGTCCTTGCGGCCAAGAACCACCGTATTGGTGTCGGGGAGGATATCGGTAACATATAGCGGCTCGCCGGTGGCAATGCCCAGGCCCTTTCGCTGGCCGATGGTGAAGAAGGGATAGCCATCATGCTCGCCCAGCACCTCCCCATCGGTACCGATCAGCTTGCCATGGGCCAACTGCGCGGTGGCCTGCGGCTCTTTGCGCTTCAGGAAGCCCCGATAGTCGTTATCAGGAATGAAGCAGATCTCGTAGCTCTCGCTCTTGGTGGCCAGTTCGGGAAAACCGCTGTCCAT
>CAZQFG010000189.1:0-5847 GCA_964592515.1 uncultured Chryseobacterium sp.
AAGGCTGTGGTGATGGCCAAGTTGGTCTGGGAAGAGGCTCCATTCACATCACGGAACTGAGCATCAGGGGCACCAAAGAACCTCCCTTCCAGCCGCCAACTGGCACGCTCGTTCAAGCGGAGATCAACACCCAAGCTAGCGCCCAAGGTGGTGAGCCCCGATGTGACCACGGCCCGATCATCGAAGAAATACTCGATACGGCCGACCATCCACCATTGGCGCACCACTCGGGCCCTGTAGATCCCGACCATGGTCAGCCAACCTTCTACCTCTTCCGTATCCGACCCGCTGTACCGGGACTGCTGGAACCCGAGATCCATCCCCAGCACCATCCCGATGTTCGCTCCTTCCACCTGGGCGTAGAAGTTGTTGTAGAATCGCCACTCACCAACACTGTCAGCACCCATGCTACCGACGAACGTGCTCCAGTTGAGCACCGTTCCCTCCTCGTTGTCATACTTCAGTTGCGTGCCGAAGGCCGGGCGTTGGTTGCCCGGCTCACGTTGGATACGCTGCCAACCGTTGAGGAGCAGGCCGGCGATCAGCAGGCGTTTGTTCGGTTTGTAGCTCACCATGGCCCCTGCCTCATAATAGGGCGAGTTCTCGGCTACAATGCTCCGGGTCAACGTCATGCAATCGAGCCCGATGGCGCTTTCAAACCCGATGTGTGAAGGCAGAATTCCCGCATCCACCCAAACGTCACGGGTACGCGACAATCTCAGTCCTACGCGGGCCTCATGGATATTGCGCAAAGCCGAAGGCTCAGCAGCGAGATTATACTGGACATAGGTGCCCGCCATGAGGCCAAGCGCCGCCCTTACGTTCTCTCGGGCATACTCCGCACGGATCACCCCGAGGTTCAGGTTGACCTCGTTGTGCCGTTTGTGGTTATAGAGGAAATCAGGCCGAACACCGCTCGATGGGCGCGAGAGGTCGTAGGCATAATACACCTCGGCATAACCGGAAAATCGGATAGAAGAGCTATCCTGCGCCCGCACTTCACTAAAAGACAACAGAAAACCTGTTGTAACGAAGGATGCGATGCGCACGCTGCCATTCATGCTCGTAAGCGAGCTACGGACGGTGAAGCTCAGTGGTGGTGCCCACCCTCGCCATGCACATGCCCGTGGGCGATCTCATCGGGCGTAGCCTCACGCACGGCGGTGATCTCCACGTTGAAATGCAGGGTAACACCCGCCAAAGGGTGGTTGCCGTTCAACATCACTTCGGAGTCCGTCACTTCCACCACGCTCCATACACGGTTGTCGGGCGTCTGGAACTGCATGCCGGCCTCCACAGCCTGTCCACCGAACTTGTCCATGGGAACACGCTGAAGCAATTGGGGGTCGATCTCGCCGTAGCCTTTTTCGGCTTCCACAACAGCCAACAGCGAATCACCGGCCTTGAGGCCCTCCAGTTTCTCCTCCAGGCCGGGCACGATCATGCCACCACCGTGAATATAGTCGAAGGCTTCGCGTCCGGCGCTGGAGTCCAGCAGCTTGCCGTCGGCATCGTTAAGGGTGTAGTGGAAGGAGACGACGGAGTTCTTGGTGATCTGCATGGTGCTTGAAATGGGCCGGAAAGGTAAGACATCACCCCTTGGACCGGACCGGCCTGGATCATCCAATAACACGAAGGGCCCCGCTTTCGCGGAGCCCTTCCAAGATCGGATCGAGACCGGATCAGTGCGCGTGAGCGTGGCAGGCCTCAGAGCAAGCATGGCCTTTCTCACCACAAGCATAGGCATGCGCACCATCCTTGCAGGCATCGGTGCAGGCATGCTCCTTCATGGCAGCGTGCTCGTGTCCGTGCGTCGCAGCTTCGGCCTTGGCGCCATCGCCGTGGCAGCTCTTGGCAGCACTTGCCTTACCAGCACAGCAACCGGCCTTGGCCTCACCAGCCGTTGCTGTAGTTGCAGTGGTCTCGGTGGTAGCCTCAGCCTTGGTATCGGCCTTGCCAGCGCAACAGGACTTGCCAGCCTTGGCCTCACCCTTCGAACAGGAGGTCTTTTCCACCTTGGCGGCCTTCTCCTTATCGGGGGTTGCGGTGGTGGTCTGTGCGTTCGCGGCACCTATGATGCCAGCGAAGGCGAAGAGAATGAGGAACTTCTTCATATTGGATGGTCGTGGTTTTGTATCACACTCGGCAAATACCGTGCAAAGGAACGATACAGCCTATGGCGTCGCGTTGTACGAAGTTACGCCCGATCGGTTTCCTAACGCCCGACCACGGGCCTTTATTCCTCCCCGCTGTTCTTCAACACGGACAGCAGGCTGTATGCTCCCTTCACCACCACCGGCCGTTCGCGGAGTTCGGCAGTGGGATCCACCAACTCGAAGTAGCCGTATTCGTTGGCGCCGGTCGTGACAGTAACCATCGTGTAGCTGCCGTCCGCGTTGGCGGTGAAGACCGCCTGGCCGGCACCGCTGCGCACCACGGCTTCCTCGGGTACACACCACACGGTATCGGTGCGGCTTTCCAGCGTGGCGCTCATGGCCATGCCGGGCACCAGGTCCTTGTGGGCCTTGGTGAAGTGGCAGTGTACGATCGCGCTGCGGTCGGAATCGAGGCTTCGGCCCACGAGGATCACTTCCGCCTCGTACTCGTCATCCGGATGGGCCGTAGGGCGCGCATGCACCTCCTGGCCGATCCGGACGTTGGGTAGGTCCTTCTCGAAGACGGTCAGCGCCAGGTGGATGTCCTGCGGGTCCACCAGCTCGAACAGCACATCCGTGGGCTGCACGTAGCGACCGATGTTCACGTTCACTTTCGACACCCAGCCGTGGATCGGGGAACGCAGCGCGACGCTACGCGAGATCGACTCGGGCGTGAGCGCTGCCGGATCGACGCCGATGAGCCGAAGCTGTTCACCCAGTGAACGAAGGGTGACCTTCTGTGTGTTGAGCTCGGCGGTGGCCTCCTGGAACACCTTGTCGCTCGTGGTCTTCGAGGCGTTCAGGGCCTTCTGGCGCTCAAAGTCCTGGCTGAGCATTATCACCCTACCCTCTGCGACCAGGTAATCCTGTTGCAGTTGGATGAAACGAGGATCCTCCAGGGTGGCCAGCGTCTGCCCCTTCTGCACCTCCATGCCGGGCAGCAGGTCGGTACTGCGCAGGTAACCGCCGAGCGGGGCGCTGATGCTGACTAGGTTCTGCGGCGGCACATCCACAACACCCTGCACAGGCATCAGCAATCCCAACGAGCGCCGTTGGGCAGTGCCGGTAACGATGCCCGCGTTCTTCAGTTGTTCCGCGTTGAGCGTGACCGTGGTTTCGGATGGTGCGGGTGCGGCAGCATCGGCAGGGGGTTCGGCCGTAGTGCACGATGCGAATGCCAAAAGAATGGCAATGGTGCCGATCAATGGCACCTGTGCCGTCGACCCACTGGGTCGACCGGCAAGAATCGAAATGAAAAGACGCATGATCTGCGGGGATGTTATTGTTCGTTGAAGGCGTTGAGCTCGAAGCTGGCGCGGCCCAAGGCCCGCAATGCATCTAGGTATTCCATGGAAAGGGCGATGGACTGGCCGGTGAGCAGGCTCCATTCCAGCCGATCGATCTGCCCGTTGAGATAAGCTTCCTCCGCCGAGCGCCGCAGCTGCTCGGCTTCCTGCGTGGCCCCTTTTTCAAAAGCTTCCACACGGGCCAGCTGGGCGGTGTAGCGCTGCTGCGCCTGTTGCAGTTGGGTGCGGACCTCCTGCTTCAGGGCTTCCGTCTCGTTGGTCGCACGTTCGGAACCGAGGCGTGCGGATCTGTTCCTGCTCGATTGTGCACCGAAGAACAACGGAATGCCGATGCCGGCACGCACCATGGTGAAGCGGTCGTCGCGCCCATAGATCACCGATCCATCCGGCACGGATGGAGACTGGTAGAGCGTCATCGATGAAACGCCCAGCGTGAGCTCGGGCAGCAGCGTGGACCGCTCCATCCGCCAGCGCGCGTCGGCAGCAGCTTCCTGTTCCATGGCCGACCGCACGATGGGATGCTTCACCACGGCACTTTCATCGGGCATTACGGCGATGGTCCGTTTCATCGGAATAGACGCGACGGTCACGTTACCGATGCTGTTCATCAGTTGCGCAAGTCGGGTACGCGCCTGTTCCAGTTCGGCGCTGATCTGCTGTACGCGGGCGCGCATCATCATGGCCTGCGTGCGGGCTGTGGCGCGTTGCAATACGTTGCTGGAGCCCAGATCGAAACGCTGTTCCTCGCCGGAAACGGCCAGCGTGTAGATGCTGTCCGCTTCCTGCAACAAGCGCAACTGCTCACCGAAAACCAGCACTTCGTGGTAGGCCTGCTGCACCTGCACGCGCACTTCGCGCTCGCGCATCGCCTGTTCCCAACGCACACCGGCGGCACCATGCTTCAGCATCTTCCGCCGCTGCGTATAGACGGTCGGGAAGGCCAGGCTCTGTGTAAGGCTGATGCGGTCGTCGTTCACGTTGGTGTTCACCTGGCCGTACTCGAGATCGATGTTGGTGCGCGGCAGGTCCCAAGCCGTACCGATCAATGCTTCCTCCGCTTCACTGCGAAGTGTCGCACTTTTCAAGTAAAGGTTGTTGCGCAGTGCGCTATCCACCGCTTGCTCCAGGGTGATCATGCGCGGCGGGCTTTGTGCGAAAACACCCGCAGGAAGGAACGCCAATGCCAACAACACCGCAGCGATCACGGGTGAAGTTCCCTTCGGCTTTGGCCCGTCCTTCTTGCGATAGACGAGCATGTACAGCGAAGGCAGAACAAAGAGCGTGAGCAGCGTGGCGGTCAACAAGCCGCCAATGACCACGGTCGCGAGCGGACGCTGCACCTCCGCGCCGGCGCCGTTGCTCAGTGCCATGGGCAGGAAGCCGAGCGATGCCACGCTCGCGGTCATGAGCACGGGACGAAGACGGTTGGCCGTACCCGTCCTGATGCGTTCGGCGATGTCCTTCATGCCATCCTTCAGCAGGTGCTCGAACTCGCTGATCAGTACGATGCCATTGAGCACCGCCACACCGAAGAGCGCGATGAAACCCACGCCCGCCGAGATGCTGAAGGGCATGCCGCGTCCCGCCAGCGCGAACACACCACCGATCGCGGAGAGCGGCACGGCGCTGAAAACAAGCAGGCTCAGTTTCAACGAACCGAAGGCGAAATAGAGCAGCAACAGGATGAGCAGCAAGGCCAGCGGCACCACGACGCTCAAGCGCTTCTTGGCCTCCACCAGGTTCTCAAAAGCTCCACCATACGTGGTGTAATAGCCTGCAGGCAGGTTGAGCTGCGCGTCCACTTTGCCCTGCAGCTCCTCCACGATGCTCTGCACGTCACGACCCCGCACATTGAATCCTACCGTTATCCGGCGCTTGGCATCCTCGCGTTGCACCTGGTTGGGTCCATCCTCGATGCGCACATCGGCGAGCAGCGAGAGCGGTACGGGCTTGCCCATCGGTGTGGGCACCAGGAGGCGTTGTACATCGCTGAGTTCCGAGCGGCTTTGGGAGCGGGCCCGCACCACCAGGTCGAAGCGGCGTTCACCCTCGAAGACCTGTCCGGCGACACTACCCGCGAAAGCCGTGCGCACCACATCGTTCACCGCTTCCACATCGAGGCCGAAACGGGCCAGCGCCGCACGGTCGTGCGTCACTACGATCTGGGGAAGTCCGCCTACGCTTTCCACATAGAGGTCCTTGGCACCCTCCACGCTGCTCACGAGTTCGCCCAGCTTGTGGGCGTAAGCGGCCAGCGTATCGAGGTTCTCGCCGTAGATCTTGCACACCACGTCCTGGCGCGCACCGGTCATCAGTTCGTTGAAGCGCATCTGAACAGGGTATTGGAATCCGAAGGTGACACCGGGCAACACGCTCAAAGTGCT
>CAZQFG010000190.1:0-5666 GCA_964592515.1 uncultured Chryseobacterium sp.
GACCAAGCGCGTGGTGCCCTACACGCACATCCGCGAGGCGGACGTGATGTGGGCGCGCCGTGTATGGCGCACGATCGACCTGCGTGAGAAGATGAACCATCCGTTGTACTACCCTACGGAGGCCATCAACGACCGCAAGAGCCTGTTCGATGTGATCAAGCATGGCCTTCTGGTGGACGGTTCCATTACGGCCTACGATCCCGGTGCACTGGCGAACGACGATGAGTTCAAGAAGCCGCTGCTGGCGAGCGACCTGAAGGACATCTTCATGCGCGTGGACACGCAGTACACCGAGTCGCTGACCACGGGTGATATGGAGATGGTGATCCAGGAGATCCCCTTGGAGAGCCGCGACATCAAGATGTACAACGTGAAGGAGGACTGGATCTTCGACAAGCAGCGCTCCACGATGGACATCCGGATCATCGGTATCGCACCGATGAAGGAGGTTCGTGGCGAGGACGGCGAGATCCGGGGTTACCGCCCCTTGTTCTGGCTGTACTATCCCGAGTGCCGCTACGTGTTCGCCAACTGGGACGCGTTCAACCGGGAGAACGATGCCGAGCGCCGGAGCTTCGAGGACATCTTCTGGAAGCGCCAGTTCAGCAGCTACATCACCAAGTGGAGCAACGTGTACGACCGGGGCATCAACCAGTACAAGACCGGTCTGGACGCCTTGCTGGAAGGCGAGGAGATCAAGCAGGCATTGTTCGAGTTCGAGCACGATCTGTGGAACTTCTGAGCGCTCCAGTGCCTCGCTGAGCGCCGGTCCCCAAGGGGGGCGTACTTTTGCGGCCCTTTCCGGAAAACCACTCCTGCGCCACCGTACGCTATGATCACTGTCCAAGGCCTTACACTGCATTTCGGTCAGCGACCGATGTTCGATGGCGTTTCGTTCTTCATTGGTAGCGACGACCGGATCGGTCTGGTAGGACGCAACGGTGCCGGCAAGAGCACCCTGCTGAAGATCATGGCCGGCCAACAACCCTACGACAAGGGCACCATTGGCAAGCCCAAGGAACTCACCATGGGCTACCTGCCCCAGGAAATGGCCCACAACCTGGAGCTCACCCCCTGGCAGGTGGCCGAAAAGGCCTTCGAGGAAGCGCTCACGCTGCAAGCCTCGTTGGACCGCATCGAAAAGGACCTGGAGAAGGCCACCACCGATGAGGAGGCCATTGAACTGGCCACCATGCTGGCACACGCCCACGAGCGCCTGAACGCCATTGGTGCCGCGGACCACGACATGCAGATCGAACGCATGCTGAAGGGCATCGGCTTCGTGGGTGCCGATATGCATCGCCTGATGAGCGAGCTGAGCGGTGGTTGGCGCATGCGTGCCGAACTGGCGCGACTGCTACTGATGCAGCCCGATCTACTGCTGCTGGACGAACCGACCAACCACCTTGACCTTCCAGCGATCCAGTGGCTGGAGGACCTGCTGCGTACCTACCCTTCGGCCCTGGTGCTCATCTCGCACGATAAGACCTTCCTCGACCGCCTCACGAAACGCACCATCGAGGTGGCGGGTGGCCGCATCATCGACCGAAAGGCCTCGTGGAGCAAGTACGTGGAGCTGCGCAAGGTGGAGCGCGAGCAGCAGGCCGCGGCAGCGAAGGACCAGCAGCGGTACATCAAAGAGACCGAGGACCTCATCAACAAGTTCCGCGCAAAGGCCAGCAAGGCCGCATTCGCGCAGAGCTTGATCACCAAGCTGGAGAAGCTGGACCGCATTGAGGTGGAGGACGAGGACCTGCGCAAGATGCTGGTGAAGTTCCCACCCGCACCCAGCTCAGGCAAGATCGTGTGCGAGGTGCGCAACGTGAGCAAGGCGTACGACGCCAAGCAGATCTTCAGCGGCGCCGAGCTCACCATCGCCAAAGGTGAGCACCTGGCCTTGGTGGGTGCCAACGGCACGGGGAAGTCCACACTGGTGCGCATGATCATGGGCGAGGAGCCTTACGATGGCGAGATCCGTATGGGCCACAACGTGATCGTGGGCTACTATGCGCAGGACATGCCCGAGCGCATGAGCCCGCAGCGCACCGTGCTGGAGACCGCCGAGGATGCGGCCAGTGAGGATAACCGCGTTCGCGTTCGCGCCATGTTGGGTGCGTTCATGTTCAGCGGCGAGGACGTGGACAAGAAGGTGAAAGTGCTGAGCGGTGGTGAACGCGCACGCCTTGCGCTTTGCTGCATGCTCTTGAAGCCGCTCAACTTCCTCATCCTCGACGAACCCACACACCACCTGGACATCCAAAGCAAGGATGTGCTGAAGGAGGCGTTGAAGAACTACGACGGCACCTTCCTGCTCGTGAGCCACGACCGTGATTTCCTCACGGGCCTCACCAGCCGCATCCTGGAACTGGATGAGTTCCGCATCCGCGACCAGCACATGGACATCCTTGAGCTGATCGAGAAGCGCAAGGCCCTGCAGGGTGCCGACATCGGCAAGTCGTCGGCACGTGTAAAGGAGGAGAAGGCTGCCAAGAACACCGACCAACGCGACAAGCGTGACCGCGACAAGGAGCGTCGTCGTGTGCAGAATCAGGTGCAACGCCTGGAACAACAACTGGCCGAGCTGGAGAATGAAGAAAAGACCCTGCAGGCCGAAGTGATGAAAGGCGGAATGCCCGCCGATGCCCTACAAAAAGGCTACGACCGTCTTGGTGAACTGGCCCAACGTATTGCTGCCGTAATGAGCGAGTGGGAAGCAGCTTCGGCGCAAATGGAGGAGTTGGGGGAAGCGAACTAAGACCGTGCGATCGAGTCGCACGCGTTACGAGTGCGCTTCATGTGCATTGATGTGATGCAGGGCTGCATGTCGCAGTGCTGCTCCAACACAGCAATGCCATGGCCAGCACGAAATTGCCTCCCCGGCAACAGATGATCAACATGATGTACCTCGTGCTCACCGCCATGCTGGCGATGAACGTGAGCAAGGAGGTGCTGGACGCGTTCGCCATCATGGACGCCGAACTGGTACGCAGCGAACAGGCCCATGCCCAACGTTCGCAGCTGGAGTATGCGGTCTTCGCCGATGCGGCCACGCGTTTTCCCGAGAAGTTCGGTGCTACCCATGCACAAGCCCTTCGAGTAAAGGCACAGGCCGATTCGCTGGTGGCGTTGATCGAGCGCACCAAGACCGAGGCCATTGCACAAGCGGACGGCCTCAGCGCCGATCTTCTTCGCGGGAACGATGCGCAGGGCCGCGACACGCTGCGTGCCTTGCTGGCGCTCGATGCCAAGGATGATCGTGAAGTGCTCACGCGTATGCTAGTGGGGCCCGAGCCTGCTGCTCCGCACCAAGGGCCTGGCGGTGCCTATGAGCTGAAGCAGCGCATCGGAGCGTTCCGCGATTCGTTGAAGCAGTTGGTGGCCGGTCGTGGTCCCGAACTGACCGCCGCGCTTGACCTGCTGTTCGATCATAGCGATCGGCGCGATGCGTCCGGTACGCTCAACAACTGGGAGTCGATCAACTTCTACGATGTGCCGCTCGCTGCCGGCATCGCCACATTATCCAAGTTACAAGCGGACATCCGCAGCGCCGAGAACGATATGGTGAAGTGGCTGTACCGTTCCGTGGAGGCCGCCGATTACAAGTTCGGTACGCTCACCACGGCCGTGATCCCGCAGACCAACCTGGTCATGGCCGGCGATTCCTTCCGCGCCGATGTGTTCCTTGCTGCATACGACCCGCGCAATGCCCCCACCGTAACGCTTGCCGGTGGCGGCCAACTGCCCATTGGCGCGGATGGTAAGGCCAAACTGAGGCTGCGTGCAGATCAGGTCGGCGAGCAGCGCGTGGAAGGCATTATCCGCTTCGAGGGACCCAAGGGGGTGGAGGAGATCCCGTACACCACCACCTACCAGGTGATGGCCCCGCTGCTGGTGGCCTCGCCCACCAAGATGAACGTGCTTTATCGGGGCGTTGACAATCCGATCGAGCTCTCGGTGCCGGGTGTGCCAGCGGAGCGCGTTCAGGCGTCGATCTCCACCGGACGGATCACACGCAGCGGAAAGGGCTGGGTGGCCACAGGTATGACCGGCAACGCAGCCGAGGTGTTCGCCACGGTGACCTTGCCCGATGGCACTTCGCGCCGGGTGGGCCCCATGCGCTTTCGGGTTAAGGACCTGCCGGCGCCCATGGCTTTCGTGGCCAACAAGAGCGCCTTGGATACCCGTATCAAGCGGACCGAGCTACAGGCCGCGCGGGCCGTCTTCGCTAAATTGCCCGACAGTGAGTTCGGAGCCAAGTACCAAGTGCTGCGTTTCCGTGTGATCGTGGAGCGCGGCGCCCAGCCGATCGACCGCCACGTGACGGGTGCCGCGTTCGATACCGACATGCAGATCGTTTTCAGCAAGCTGCGCAACGGCGATCGCGTGATATTCGAGGAGATCAAGGCGCGGCTGGAGGGCGCGCCAGCAGGGACGCGTACCTATGACCTGGCACCCATTTCATGGAAGGTGGTGGATTAGTTGGATGCTGAGCTGCCGGACCCTTGGTCCCCCCTTTCAATCATGGCCTTCCGGGTGGTCCAGTGAACGTATTGTTGGCCGTGAAGGGAAAAAGTATACATTTGCCGTCCATTGCGGGGTGGAGCAGATGGTAGCTCGTCGGGCTCATAACCCGAAGGCCGCAGGTTCGAGTCCTGCCCCCGCTACGAAGGAAAGCCCGGTCGCAAGGCCGGGCTTTCACGTTAATGACCAGTAAGTGGCAGTCTGCTGCCGATCTTCGCAAGGCGCATGACCATGGCACACAAGGCCGGATACGTCAACATCATCGGTGAACCCAACGTGGGCAAGAGCACGCTGCTCAACGCCCTGCTTGGCGAGCAATTGGTGATCACCAACCCGAAAGCGCAGACCACACGACACCGGATCCTGGGCATCATCAATGGCGAGGATCATCAATTGATCCTCAGCGATACGCCGGGCATCCTCGAGCCGCAGTACCGCATGCACCACAGCATGATGAAGGCCGTGGACGAGGCGCTCATCGATGCCGACCTGCTGATCGTGCTGGTGGAACTGGGCCAACGACCTGAGAAGGCCGAGAACGTGGTAAAACGCGCCCAGCGCTTCAAGGGCCCCATGCTGGTATTGGTGAACAAGGTGGATACCGGTACCGAGGAGGTCATCATGGAAGTGCTGCATGCCTGGCAGAATACCTTCCCCGAGGCCAAGGTGGTGCCCCTGAGCGCGCTCCACGGGCTCAATGTGAACGAGCTCCGCCAATACCTCATCGACCACCTGCCCGAGCATCCGCCCTACTTCGATAAGGAGGACCTCAGCGACCGGAACATGCGCTTCTTCGTGAGCGAGATGATCCGCGAGAAAGTGCTGGCCTTTTATAAGCAGGAGATCCCCTACAGCACCGAAGTGGTGGTGAACAGCTTCGAGGAAGGCGAGACGCTGACGAAGATCCAGGCCGACGTGATCGTGATGCGCGAGAGCCAGAAGGGCATCATCATCGGTCAGGGTGGCAAGGCCTTGCGGAAGCTTGGCACCGAGGCACGCATCGCCATCGAACGCTTCGTGGGCACCAAGGTCTTCCTGGACCTGCGGGTGAAAGTGGATGAGGACTGGCGCGAGGATGAGCGCAAACTGAAACGTTACGGATACTGAGATCGCCATGGGCAATATTGTCGCCATTGTAGGAAGGC
>CAZQFG010000191.1:0-5608 GCA_964592515.1 uncultured Chryseobacterium sp.
CGAAGCCCTTGCCGAAGCGGGTCTTCAGCAGGTGCTCGTAAGAGCGGATGAACTCCAGCTCATCCTCCAGGGAGCTCAGGTCGTGCTCGCGGCCGCGCAGCAGGTATCGGTACACGCGGGAGAGCTCCTCCACGAACTGCTCGGCACGCTTCGGATCGGTGCGGATCAGTGCGCTCAGCGAGTTGAGGCTGTTGAATAGGAAGTGCGGGTCCACCTGGCTCTTCAGGCTTTCGTAGCGGCTCTGCATGTGCAGACGCTCCATCTCCTGTTTCTCGGCCAGCAGTCGGGCGTTCAACTGGCCGGTGTAGTTGAGCTCGAACACGCCCAGCACGATGATGCTGACCAGCACCGCCCCGAAGACATGATTGACCCAGTTGAATCCGATCTCGTCCAGATCACCTTGCAGGACCAGCTCCTCCGGAAAGTCGGAAGCCACACTGGTGGCAAAGCAGAGCAGCAGCACGAACACGAAGGCTCCGCGCCGACGGTTGAGGTTCTGGTCCGCCTGCGGGTAGCGGCGCTGATACCCTTGTATGATGGCGTAGGCGCCGAACAGCGTGACCGCCCAGCGGCCGAGCGTGGTGAGCACCATCAGGAACTCCTGGGTCGCGCTGGTGCGGCTCCAGTCGTAATCGCCGGTGAGGTTCAGCGCGGAGAGCAGGAAGATGATGATCAGCTTGAGCACCAGTGGCCGCCGCATGAGCGGGGGGGTGCCAGGAGGGGTCCCGGTCATTCCATCCGATCGTTCCGTCGCTATTGCGGCCATGCTGCAGAAGGTGAGGTGTGCGTGTGGGACGAAGTTGAATAGTCTGCGGACAGAATGAAAGTACCGCACGCATGGAACGACAGAAAGGGCGTGTGGAGCGTATTACCTCCCGTCTGAAATGGGACAGGTGCGTTCATGCCGATCGCAGGCCACGGTTTGCCTGGTCTTGATACGGATCAGCATCCACTTCATGTAACGCTTTGTCCGGTTCACGCGGCAACCTATTGGGTAAGGTGATGGGGCTGCGGACGTTTGCATCCGTAAACCGAACGCCATGCACCAGCGGTTCCTCATCAGCTTCCTCTTCCTGCTCCTCTTGCAGCTGGCGGCCCACGCACAGGCGGCGTCGGATACCCTATCCACGGCATCGGTACCGGCGCTGGAACAGGAGCCCACCTTGCGCGAGGCGCTTCACCACGTGGCCAAGGGCGATGTGCCGCGCAAAGGCCGCACGCTGGCCAAGTGGGTCGCACGCCAGGCAGGCCGAGGCTTGAAGATCACTGCACGCTGAACCGAACACCGACCATCATCATGAACTCCTTCGTTCGACCCCTGCTGCTCCTGATTCTCGTGGGCATGCTCACCGATGCCCAGGCCCAACAAGGCTACTTCCAAGTGACCCCGGGCCTCGATCGGCTTCTTGTGCGCGATCGGCAGATCGGCGACCTCGTGCACCGCGCCGACCTCGCCCGCCTCGGCTTCACCTATGCGCACACCGGCCCCAAGGGCGATTGGATCTTCCACCTCGCCTACGGCAGAGGACTGCTGGCGCCCACCTCCACCGGTGCGCGCACCACGCTCTTCCGCACCTGGAACTGGGACGGCAGCATCACCGATGAGCCAATCCCCATGGACCGACCGATGTGGATGGCCGAACTGCGCGTGGCGCGCACCTTCCACTTGGGTCCGCAGGTGGATGGCAACGGCTGGTACTTCGGCCCGGCGTTGGGCTGGACCGCCAACCGGCCGCAAGGCTTCGCCCCCGTGGGCCAGATGGCCTGCGCCACCTTCGATGGTCTGGTCGGTAGGTCGCATGTGTCCGGGCGCCACAGGATCAATGCCGAGCTCTCGCTCACCCTCGTCGCGCTCATGACCCGCGAGCCCTGGTCGCGTTCGGTCTCCGTGCCCGGCAACACGGGCCGCATCAGTTCCTTTTTCGACAGTGGCACAACTTGGGCGGCGCCCTGGCAGCTGTTCCAGGCGCAGCTCGATCTGCGCTACGCCTACCAGCTCTCCACGCGTTTCGCGATCGGCCTCGGGGTGCACGTGGGCTACCTGAACGATGCCGCGCGTGACAAGCTGGACCATCCGGCCCAACTGCGTCTCATCCACCGCCGCCTCGAAGCGGCCTTGACCTACAACCTCCTTCAGCGATGAAAGCCTCCCACCTCCTTGCCCTGGTCACCAGCGCGGTCCTGCTCAGCTCCTGCCAGAAGATGATCTTCGGCGATGAGCCCGCCGCCGATCCCGTCAGCGTCTTCGAAGGGCTTCACCGCACGGTGAAGGAGCACTACGGCCTCTTCCGGGTGAAGACCCTGGATTGGGACAGCCTCGGCAACGTGTACCGGCCCCAGGTGCACGATGGCATGAGCGACGCGGAACTGCGCGAGGTGCTGGCCGCCATGCTCACGCCCTTGAACGACGCTCACATCACGCTCTATCCGAACAGCGCCGACCTGCCGCGCTGGTCCATCGATCTGGTGAACGGCGCCTTCATCGACGAGACCTTCCACTTCGCTACCGTGAAGGATCATTACCTCACGGAGCACCAGGAAGTGAACGAGGCCGTGGAGTACGGCAGGCTCGTGGACGGGCACGGCTACATCCACATCCGCCATTTCGATGGTAGCAGCAGCGACTATACCAAGGGTCTGCGCGATGCCGTGCAGGCGCTGGCCGGCACCACAGGCTTGGTGGTGGACGTGCGCGACAATGCCGGCGGCTTCGACCCCTTCGCGCAGTACAGCGCGGGGCTCTTCACCGCGCAGGCCGCCACCTACATGCGGGTGCGACGCAAGACCGGTCCCGGGCCGGACGACTTCGGGCAGGAGGTGGCCTGGACCACCACGCCCACGGGACCGGCGTATGCCAAGCCGGTGGTGCTGCTCACCGGCCGCGGATCGCAGAGCGCCGCCGAGACCTTCGCGCTGGCCATGCGCACGCAGCCCCACGTGGTGCACATCGGCGACACCACCGCCGGTGCCTTCGCTGACAACGCCTTCTTCGAACTGCCGCACGGCTGGGGCGTCACGCTCTCCGTCGCCGACCACCGGGATGCGAACGGCATCAGCTGGGAAGGCCGTGGATTGCCTCCCGCCGTCGTGGCGGTGGCCGATCGTGATGGGCTGAACGCCGGGGTGGATGCCGCGCTGGAGGCGGCGATGGAAGCGTTGCCGTGAGGGGGGCCACGGGTCACAGACTGGCGGCAGCGGGGGCGGTAAGGCGCATTGAGCACGCACATACCTTGCTCTTATGAACAGACGCGAGGAGTGCCTATTGGGCCTTGATGTGCTTTGGAGCCGGTATCTGACCGTTAGAGCTGCATTCCCATACTTCCGCGCATCCGATATTGGGCAGCATGAGAAGCGTTCAGCAAGGTTCTATCGTGCTCGTGGGAAGGACCTGACCTTGAAGTTTCCGACTGCGATCACGGAAGAGGATGTTGTCGAATTGAACGATGCGGGTTATTGGGTGAACCAGTCCTTCGTCATAGGAGTTTGGGCACTTCTGGAATACCACGGGTTCGTGAGTCCACTCGAGAATAACAGACCCGGTTTTGATCACGTGAACATCCTTCGCCGGTTGCGTAAGGTCTTCGCGCACACCAATGGACGATACAATCCATCTAGTAGCGAGGAGCGGAGACTCTTTGAAAGTATGGTGGAGTTGTATCGGATCGGTTCAGTTGATGATGAACGATTCAACCTTCAGGTCGATGAAGTGCTCCATCCCATGCTGGATGGTGTAAGAAGCTACGTAAAGGCCTCACCTGCGTGAGCGGGCGAAGCGGTAGCCCGGCGCCGGAAGGGCTTTGCAGCCACGAGCAGCGAGGAGGCGACCGACGGAAGCCACCGCAGCGCCGTGGGTGCTGACCCTGACAAGCCGGCTAAAGCGGAGCACGCGACTCCGAGGCCTTTGCTAGAGGGCACGCCCAAAGAGCTTACAGCATGGGGAACCACACCCCACGTTCATTTGGCACACCCATGTTCGGAACTACATGGCTCTGGTCTAGAGTGCGGACGTCAATGTCCTCAGCAATGCGCTCGATCGCAGGAAGCTCTCCACCCAAGGCTTGTTGTAGCAAGGTCAGTGCATCTGCCTTTCCATATGCTGTAACGCCACAACCAAGGCGTAAAAAGGTTGGCGCACCCTCCTGCTTGAACTCGACCCAATAGCGTGTGAGTTCCATCACCCCTTCTCCACCACCTCTCCCGCCTTCCGCAAGTGCGCCTTCTTCGCCTTCCGGATCCGGCACGTCACCACCTTGTACTCCGGGCACATCGCCAGGCTGTCGCTTACACTGCTGGTGATGATGTTGAGCATGATCTCCGGGAAGTGGAAGGTGCTGGAGAGGATGCCGGGCTTCACCTCGTCGGTGATGCGCGCCTTGATGTCCACCTTGCCGCGCGGGCTCTCCACGCACACCATGTCGCCCTCGGCGATGCCGTTCTTCTCGGCGTCGGCGGGGTTGATCAGCAGCACGTCCTCGGTGAGGATCTCGCCGTTGCCGGTGCGCCGCGTCATGGCGCCGCAGTTGTAGTGTTCCAGCTCGCGGTTGGTGGTGATGATGTAGGGGTAGTCCTTCTCGTTGGCGCGCACCTCGGGGCTCTTCTCCCATTGGTTGAAGATGAACTTGCCGAGCCCGCGCTTGAAGGTGTCGGTGTGCAGGATCTGGGTGTCGGTGCCGTCGGGCTTCACGGGCCATTGCTTGCCGTTCTCCCCGAGCTCGTCCCACTTCACCCCGGCGAAGAAGGGCACGATGCGGCTGACCTCCTCCAGCACCCAGCGCGGGTGGTATTCCTTGCTGGCGTTGCCGCTGCGGCGACCGGTCTTCTCCGCGTAGCGCTCCATGATGTCGCAGGTGATCTGGCCGTCGGGCCTGGTGCCTTCGATGGGCTCCACGGCGGCGTTCACGCGTTGGATGCGGCGCTCGCCGTTGGTGAAGGTGCCGCTCTTCTCCAGGAAGCTGCTGGCGGGCAGCACCACGTGGGCGAGCTTGGCGGTCTCGGTCATGAAGAGTTCCTGCACTACGAAGAGCTCGAGCTGGCCCAGGGCCTTGCGCACGTGTAAGGTGTTGGGGTCCGTCTGCGCCATGTCCTCGCCCGCCACCCAGAAGGCCTTCAGCGTGCCCGCGAGCATGGCATCGTACATCTGCGGGATCTTCTTGCCCGCGTGGTGGGGCAGCTCCACGCCGTAGAACTGCTCGTACATCTGGATGTTCGCGGGCTCGTCGACCGCGAAGTAGCCGGCGCCCTGGTGCGGCTGGCAGCCCATGTCGGCGGCGCCCTGCACGTTGTTCTGGCCGCGCAGCGGGTTCACGCCCACGCCGCGGCGACCGATGTTGCCGGTCATCATCGCCAGGTCGGCGATCTGCATCACGGTGAACGTACCCTGGTAGTGCTCGGTAACGCCCAGACCGTGGAAGCTCATCGCGGCGGGACTGGTCGCGTAGGCCTTGGCGGCTTCGCGCACGAGGTCGCGACTTACTCCCGTCTCGCGCTCCATGGCAGCGATGTCCACACCCAGCACTTCCTGCTTGAAGTCCTCCCAGCCTTCGGTGCGCTTGTCGATGAACTCCTTCTTCACCCAGCCCTCCTTCACGATGTAGTGCATCATCATGTT
>CAZQFG010000192.1:0-5599 GCA_964592515.1 uncultured Chryseobacterium sp.
CACGTACCACAACCTCTCCCCTATGCGTGTAGGCTACCTGGATTTAACGGGAAGTCGCAACGAAACTGCAGCCCATCTCCTGGAGAACGGCCGCATTACGTTCATGTTCTGTGCGTTCGAGGGGCCACCGCTTATCCTGCGCCTCTATGGGCGTGGTCGGTCCGTTCAGCCACACGACACGGAATGGAATGAACTGCGTCCGCTCTTTGGCCCATCGCTGTTGGGCGAACGGCAATTGATCATCACGGAGCTCGAGAGCATACAGACCTCATGCGGCTACGGTGTGCCGCATTATGAATACATGGAAGAACGCACCCAGCTTATCGATTGGGCGCAACGCAAAGGTCCCGATGGCGTACGTCAATATCAGCTGGAAAAGAACACTACAAGTATTGATGGTGCGCCCACCGGGCTGGCTGGTTGAGATGCGCGATCTTGGTCCACAGTAAGGTCCGCTCATGCACCCCAGCACACACCTCGCTCGTTCGTTCCTACGCACCGTCGCCGCCGGGATGCTTGTCGTATGCGGAACATGCGCCGTTCATGCCCAACTCCCCTACCAGGACGCTGCCCTGCCCATCAACACCCGCGTGCAGGACCTGCTGGGCCGCATGACGCCCGAGGAGAAGTTCCGCCAGCTCTTCATGGTCGTAGGCGAAGTGAGGTCCGACAGTGCGCTTTACGCGAACGGCATCTTCGGCCTACAACTCGACCGCGGCACCAACGCGCAAAGCGCCACTCAACAGTTGATCGGCAACGCGCAAGGAACGGCTGGCGCGCAACTGCTCGAACGCATCAATGCCCATCAGCGCTACTTCCGTGAACGCACGCGGCTGGGCATTCCCTTCATCCCCTACGAGGAAGCGCTGCATGGGCTGGTGCTTCCCGGTGCTACCGCCTTCCCGCAGAGCATCGCCCTGGCCGCCAGCTTCGACACCACGTTGATGCGCCAGGTCAGCGATGCGATCGCACTGGAGACCAAGGCACGCGGCATCCGCATGGTGCTGAGTCCCGTTGTGAACCTGGCCACCGACGTGCGCTGGGGCCGCGTGGAAGAGACCTACGGCGAGGATCCGCTGCTCGCGGCGTGGATGGGGACAGCGTATGTGAAGGCCATGGAAAGCCGATGCATTATCACCACGCCCAAGCACTTCGTGGCCAACCATGGCGATGGCGGCCGCGACAGCTATCCGGCCTTCCACAGCGAGCGGCACCTGCGCGAGACCTACCTGAAGCCCTTCGAGGCTTGCGTGAAGCTGGGCGGCGCGCGTTCGATCATGACCGCCTACAACAGCCTGAACGGCCGCCCATGCAGCGCGAACAGCTGGCTGCTGAACGATGTGCTGCGGAAGGACTGGGGCTTCCGCGGTTTCGTGATCAGCGATGCGGCGGCCACGGGCGGAGCCAATGTGTTGCACTTCACCGCCACCGACTATGCGGACGCGGGCCGGCAGAGCGTGGAGAACGGGCAGGACGTGATCTTCCAGACGGATCTGGCCCATGAGGCGCTCTTCAACCCGCATTACCTGGATGGCACCACGGACCAGGCAGCGATCGATACTGCCGTGGCGCGGGTGCTGCGGATGAAGTTCGAGCTGGGGCTGTTCGATGATCCGTACCAAAGCGACTCCCTGCTGCACGAGCTGGACTTGCAGTGGCACAACGAGCTGGCCTATGAGATGGCCGTAAAGAGCTCGGTGCTGCTGAAGAACAGGAACGCCACGTTACCCATCCTGAACAAGCGCAGCAAGGTCCTGGTGGTCGGTCGGGACGCCGTAGAAGCGCGGCTGGGGGGATACTCCGGTCCGGGCCGCGCCCCTGTGAGCATCCTGGCAGGGCTGAGCACCCGCTGGAACAAAGAGGTGCAGGTGAGCAACCACAGCGGAGTGTACCGGGTGGAGCAGGAATACCAAGCGGTACCTGCACAGGTCCTGTTCCATGGTGAAGGGGCAAGCGAACCCGGACTTCGTGGCACTTATTACACTGGCATCGATCTGAACACGCAGCCGGCCTTCACCCGCACCGATGCGCAGATCGACTTCCAATGGACGCTGTTCGGCCCCGATCCACGTGTGGCATTCGACCATTTCGGCGTGCGTTGGGTAGGAGCGATCGTACCACAGGAGAGCGGCGTATACCACATCGGGGTGGAAGGCAACGACGGCTATCGCCTATGGCTGAACGGCGAACTCTACATCGACCGGTGGGAGGAACAAGGCTTCCACACCACGTTGGTGCCCTACAACTTCACCAAAGGCGAGCCGACCTCCCTGCGCATCGACTACCGCGAACGCGCTGGCAACGCGCGGTTCAAGCTGGTGTGGGATGCAAGCATCGATATCGTGCAGGATGAGCGTATGATCGAGGAAGTGGTGGAGCAAGCCCGGTCGAACGACCTCGTCATCATTGTGGCCGGCATTGAAGAAGGCGAGTTCCGAGACCGCAGCAGCCTGAAGCTCCCCGGAAAACAGGAAGAGCTGATCAAGCGGGTGGCCGCCACCGGCAAGCCCGTCACCGTGGTGCTCATAGGCGGAAGCGCGATCACTATGGACAATTGGATCGATGACGTGGATGCCGTGCTTATGGCCTGGTATCCGGGTGAAGCGGGCGGCCTCGCGATCGCTGACCTGCTACTCGGAACGCGCAACCCGAGCGGCCGGTTGCCGATCACCTTCCCCCGCAACGAAGGCCAGCTGCCGTTGGTGTATAACCACCACCCCACCGGCCGTGGCGACGACTACGTGGACGGCACTGGCCAACCGCTCTTCCCCTTCGGCTACGGGCTCAGCTACACGCGCTTCGCCTACGCGGACCTGAAGCTCAGCCATTCAACCTTCACCGCGAAAGACACCGTGACCATCTCGTTCACCATTACCAACGAAGGCCCTGTGGCGGGCGAGGAAGTGGTGCAGCTCTACGTGCGGGATGAAGTGGCCAGCGTGACGCGTCCCGTGAAGGAGCTGAAGGACTTCCAGCGGGTGAAGCTCGCGGCCGGTGCATCCACCACGGTCACCTTCCGCCTCACAGCGGACCATCTGAGCATGTTGAACGAAGCGCTGCAGGAGGTGACCGAACCCGGTGCGTTCCGGCTGATGATCGGTGTTTCCAGCAAGGATATCCGGATGCGATCGGTGATCACCTTGCGGGACTGACCTGCCGGTCTCACGGCTACTTTCCCGCCCTCTTCAACACGAAGTCCATCCGCTCGGACCGGTCGTCCAAAAGGGCGATAAAGGCACGTAAGGTGTCGCCTTCCACCATGTAGCCGATGCGCTGCGGATAGTCGTGCTCACGGTTCTCAAAGATCCATGCCCCGTCCACCATGGACATACGCACAAAGCTGGTAATGCGTGTGCCACCTGTGGACGCAAGGAAGACCCATTGCCCGGCGAAGAACATCAAACGCATGTGTTCCTCGCTCTTCACCACATCCCCGACACGCATGACGGCCACGCCTTCATAGGTACCTTCAGACAGTTTCACCCACTCTTCGCTGTAATTGGCGTCGCCCAGAAGACCTTCCCAACGACCTACCAGCCTATCAGGCAACTCGGGTGGTATCACATCACCTGGTTGAGCAGTTGCGCCGATCGCGCCTGCCAACAGGAGGAAAAGGAAGAAGATCCGCATGGTGCCTTGGGATTGAAGTTGGAAGGTAATATCCACCGGTGCGCAGTTCGTGCATCACCACATACTTGGCGCTGGCATCTCAGTGCCGTAGCAACATCACTGCGCGGAACGCTCCGGCCAATCGGGGGTCTGCCAGGAGATAAAGCCTCCCTGGCCATCGTCAACGATCAGGTAGGCCTCCACTTCGCGGTGACGTAGGAGCCATAGTTTGGCGGCCTCGGGACCCATTACCATGAGCGCGGTGCCCAAAGCATCGGCCGTGGCACAATCATCGGCGATCACACTGGCGCTCAACAACGCGTTCATTGCCGGGCGGCCGGTGCGCGGATCAATGGTGTGGCCGTAGCGCTTCCCACCGATCTCAATGAACTTGCGGTAGTTGCCACTCGTGGCAAGCGCCCTGTCGCGCAATGGCACCACGATCTGCTGTTCATGCGCATCGCCAACCAACGGCTTATCGATCTGTATCGTCCACTCGCCATCGCGCGCATTCAGTCCCGAGGTGCGCACTTCGCCCCCCACTTCCACCATGAACCGTTCCATGCCACGCTGACGGAGCAACAGGGCCAGCATGTCCACGGTATAGCCTTGCGCAATACCATTCGGGTCGAACTGCACGCACGGTGAGGCTTTCTGGAAGGTGAGCGGTGCCGTGGCATTAGGGCGCTCCCAGCTATCAGGGATACGTATCCGGGGCATGCCCACACAGTGCATCAGGCTATCAACAGCAGTGGTATCCAGTTCGGCCTTACCCTTTTTGCCCAGGCCCCAAGCCCGCACCAAGGGCAGTACCGTGGGGTCGAATGCTCCTTCGGTCGTGCTCCATTGCTGGCGAGACAACGCGAGCACCACTTGGAAGTGGCGGTCGCTGGTGACCACGGTATCCGCAGCAGCATTGAAGTGCGTGATGGTGCTGGTGCTGTCCCAAAGGCTCAGGCTCCGATCGATCACGCGGAACAGGCTGTCCACCTGTGCGCTGAGATCACGCTGTGCGCTATCGAGATAGGTGATGGTGAAGGTGGTGCCTTGTGCATTGCCTTTCAGCGTGGTCCACTCGGGCTGCGTTGGACCGCATGCGGCAAGCGCCGTGGCCATCACCACGAACGAAAAGCCCCGCACATGGCGGGACTTTCCAGAGGTTGCAAAGCGGGTCATCATCCGCCGAAATCGTCGAAGCTTACGTTCTCCTTGGGCACACCCCAATCGTCCACCATCTTCAGCACGGCGGCGTTCATCATTGGCGGACCACAGAAGTAGAACTCGATGTCCTCGGGGGCATCGTGCTTCTTCAGGTATTGGTCGATCACGGCCTGGTGCACAAAGCCGGTGAATCCATCGCCCTCGGTATCGTTCACATCCTTCTTCACCTTCCAATTGTCCTCGGGAGCAGGTTCGCTAAGAACCACGAAGAACTTGAAGTTGGGGAACTCACGAGCAATGCTGTTGAAATGCTCGAGGTAGAAGAGTTCGCGCTTGCTTCGACCACCGTACCAGTAGGTCACTTTGCGGCCGCTCTTCAATGTGTGGAAGAGGTGGAAGAGGTGCGAACGCATGGGGGCCATACCCGCACCACCGCCGATGTAAAGCATCTCTGCTCCGGTCTCCTTGATGAAGAACTCACCGTACGGTCCGCTGATCGTGACCTTGTCGCCGGGCTTGCAGTTGAATACGAAGCTGGAGCAGATGCCCGGGTTCACGTCCATCCAGGTGTTCTTGGAACGGTCCCAGGGCGGTGTCGCGATACGGATGTTCAGCATCACGATGTTCCCTTCGGCCGGGTGGTTGGCCATGGAGTAGGCACGGAAGATGGGCTCGGGGTTCTTCATCTTCAGGTCCCAGAGCTTGAACTTGTCCCACTCGGGACGGAAATCTTGCGGATCGCGGCCCAGAGCCACCAGTTCGGGGTGTGCCGTGATGTCGATGTCCTTGAAGTCCACCTTCACGAACTTCGACTCCTCCGTGTAGACCG
>CAZQFG010000193.1:0-5491 GCA_964592515.1 uncultured Chryseobacterium sp.
ACAGTGGCGCGTACCTGAAGAAGAGCGATGAGGTAACGGAGATCATCCGCGCCAATGTGCCGCTGTTCGAGAAGAGCAGCGTGGACGAGTTCTATGTGGACCTGAGCGGCACCGACAAGTTCCACGGAAGCCGCAAGCTGGCGCGGGAGCTGCGGCAACGCATCATCAAGGAGAGCGGGCTGCCCAACAGTTTCGGACTGAGCATCAACAAAACGGTGAGCAAGGTGGCCACCGGCGAGGCCAAGGGCGGCGCGGGCGAATGGTGTGTGGAGCGCGGTACGGAAAAGCCCTTTCTGGCACCGATGCCCATTGAGCGCATCCCCGGAGTGGGCGAGAAGACCGCGCACCTGCTGCGCAGCATGGGCGTGGCGAAGATCCACACGTTGCAGGAGGTACAGGTGGACCTGATGCACCGCCTGCTGGGCGAGCACGGCCCGGTGCTGTGGCGCAAGGCCAACGGCATCGACGACAGCCCCGTGGTGGCCTGGCACGAGCGCAAGAGCATCAGCACCGAACGCACCTTTGAGCGCGACACCATCGACGTGGCCAAGCTCAAGGGCCTGCTCACCGCAATGGCCGAAAGCCTCGCCTTCCAACTGCGCAAGGGCGGCAAGCTCACCAGCTGCGTGGCCGTGAAGATCCGCTACGCCGATTTCAACACGCACCTGAAGCAGCAGCGCATCGGCTACACCGCGTGCGACCACCTGATCCTACCCACGGTGCACGAGCTGTTCCGCACGCTGTACGACCGGCGCCAGCGCATCCGCTTGATCGGCGTGCGTTTCAGCCACCTGGTGGGCGGCGGGCACCAGATGGACGCCTTCACCGATACGCAGGAGGCCATGAACCTGTACCAGGCCATGGACAAGATCCGCAAGCGCTTCGGCGACCGCACCGTGATGCGCGCGGCAGGCATGGATGCGAAGAGCATCGGCCGCATGGACAACCCCTTCGACGGGCAGGCGCCGGTGTTGTTGGCGAACAGGAGGAGTTAGGGGGGACTGATCATTGGATATTCCCTAAGAGCGCTCACTCCACCACCACCCGCACCGTGCTTCCGTCCGCCAGGCGCAACAGATACGGTCCGGCGGTCAGCCCTCCTAGCCCCACCACGTTCCGACCGGGCACCAGGGTAAGGTGCTTTACCTGTTGACCTGCGGCGTTCAACAGACCTCCGCTCATCACGGTACTGCCGGGCCACTCCACGAACAGCACGTCCGTTGCCGGGTTAGGCCAGCTCTGCAGCCCCGTTGAGCCCACCACGGCCTCCAGTCCGGTGGTCACCTCGGTGATCCGGCCCACCACCACCGATTGCTGATCCTCTGCACCCACGGTGAATACACCCATGGTGAACGGATCGGCCACGTGAGCGATGAAGTGTACCACACCCGGTTCCGCTGTGGCGGCAATGGCCTGTGCCTCCACGTGCCAGGTGGAAGGCGCGCTGCTCAACGCCCATTGCGGTGTTCCATCCGGAGCAAAGGCCACCACGGACAGGCTTCGTCCGGGGATCACGCCCGTACACTGCACGCCGTTGCCCCAATCCACCACACCGCGATTGGCGCCCGTTAGGTATACGTTGTCCGCAGCATCCACAGCGACCCCCGGACCACTGGCCTGCATGATATCGCCCGTGATGCCGACATCGGCGGGATGCCCCTCGCGACCCCACAGGAACTGACCCGTACTATCGAGCTTCACAACGAAGATGTCAGCGCCCCAGTTGGTGCCATCGAACTGCAGGCCCGGCCATACCTCCCCGTCCAGGTGAAGGGAACCGGACAAGTAGGCATGCCCATCGCTGGTGGCCACCACGGTGGGGTTGGTGAAAGTGACGTCCTTCCCGAACTGCGCGAAACCGGCCGAACCATCAGGCCCGTAACGCAGCACGAACATGTTGTAACCCTCGGCGCTGCTCACGGGGAACCCTTGTCCGCCAAAGGTGAGCGTGCCGTTCTCACAGGACCCGCTCACGTAGAGCCCCCCCCATGCATCGAAGCTGATGGTACCGAAACGGCGGATGCCACTGATCCCACGTATCTCCACGTCATTGCCAGCGTCATCCACGCGTACCACACGCCCTTCAAGGAAATCCTGCATGATGTACCACGGATGCCCTTCGGGGTCGATGGCGATGGAAGGCACGTCTTCGCCTTGTGGATAGGTGGCGGAGAGGTTGCGCATCCACAAGGCCGAACCGCTCACCAGGTCCCAAGCAAGCAGGAATTGGTTCTGTGTGAAAAGATCACCGCCGATGCCGGCCAACTGTGACCCATCACAGAACTCGAACACATCGCCCATGAAGCGGCCCGCGAAATAGGCAATGCCTGTGGGATCCACCACGACCGCACTGACAAAGACCGAATCGAGCAGCAGGCACGAGAGCAGGGTGCCCCCGGTGGCGGGATCAAGAGCATCGATGGCCACCGCGCCATAGGGTGCATTACCATAGATGAAGGCCACGTCCACCATGCGCATGGTCACCAAATGCCCAGGTGCGGAAGCAACAGTGTGCCGCGGCATGCCGGGGTTCATGGAATATTCCACCGGCGAAGCGGTGAGCCAAGTGACCTCCTGGGCATTCAGGAAAGCGGGAGCAAGTGCTATGAACAGCGTGATGATGGAGCGCATGGAAGTGGTTCTTGCCTCATGACGCGGCCCATGACCGCAACGCTGCTTACCAGGCTCAACGGACGGTCCCAAGACCTCAGTGCTTCACCATGCGCGCGTTCGACAGACCGCCATCCGCGTGGAAAAGACGCAACACGTATGTTCCTGGGGACAGTCCGCTCACGCCGTAACGCCCTTGTGCAATGCGCTCCAGCGGAACAACACGGCCCATCGCATCCACGGCATGCACGCTTACCAGTGGAGCTGCGACCAACACCCGCACCTCATCCTCAGCGGGTACAGGATAAACGCGAACATGATCGCGCTGCACTTCGGGCTCACCCACGTTGAGCACCACGATGATGGTCGGCGAACCGTTCCAGCAACCGTGCTCATCCCGGTAATCCACCTGGTACGTGCCGCTCGCCCAAGCGATATGATAGGGCTGGCCAGCACCGACCTGGGACCCGTCCAGTTCCCATATCCAATCGCTTCCTCCCCCCACCCAAAGCGAATCGCCGTCCACCTGTATGGTCAACTCAATGGGGTCGTGCTCCATCACCAGCACCTCGTCCACCATCACAACACCGCCTGCATCCGTCACCTCCACCACGTAGGTGCCCGCGCAAAGACCATTGATCGAGGATGTGGTGGCGCCGGTGTTCCACGAATACGTGAAGGGCGCATCGCCATTGGCAAAGGCATACGCCACGCCATCGCATGCACCCGGACAGACGGCCGCTGCGTAGCTGCTCACATCGAAGTTGGTGTCGGTGGCGGAGACCATCATCGCATCGCCGTTCGCCACATCGTCGATGGTGCTGCTGCCATAGGTGACAAGCCCCCAGTAGTATCCGCCGAAGTACAATTGGTGCGGTGGAACAGCCTGTCGATGGATGCAGAGCGGCACATCGCGCTGAAAGCCTCCGGCCCTTTGCACCCAGACCACATCGCCCTCGCCATCCATCTTCATGATCGCGATGTCCTCGCCGCCGATGCTTGTGAGCGAGGTGCCGAAGAAGTCCACCGTGTTCAAGAACTGCACGGCCACGTACACATTGCCTTGTCCATCAGCAGCCGCCCTCCAGCTCAGGTCGCGTTGCGCGGCACCGGTGCTCTTGCCCCATTTGTAATTGCCATCCGCATCGAACTTCAGGATCACGAAGTCATCGTTGCTGCTCACAGAGGTGAGGGTATCATCCGGCAGGAACATACTGCCCCACAGCCTGCCCACCATGAACACGTTGCCCAGGGTGTCGGCCGTGATGCCCATGCCCTCGTGGTCACCGGAGGCGTAGCTGTTCGCCCAAAGCGCATGGCCATCGAGGTCGCAGGCGAGTACGTAGGCCTTTCCGGTGTTCGATGTCGTCGAGATCGGTAGCCCGTCGAATTCACCGATGGCGAAGCTGAATTGCCCGGTGATGAACAAACGATCACCAGCCACCGAGATACCCCGGCTCGACTTTGCTTGCCCGATGCCCGTGCTGAGCTTGGCCCAATTCAATGTGCCGGTGCTGTCGTACCTCGCCACGAAGATCTGCCGCTGGTTGTTGCTCGCGATCTGGAGCGGATCGAAACGAACCGTGAAGCCCCCGACGAAACCCGTGATGAACACATCCCCTTCCGTGGAAACAGCAATGCCGCGCGCTTCATCATTGGAGCTGCTGCCCGCACGGCGCGCCCACAGGCAGGTACCATCCACATCGTAGCGTGCAACGAAGATGTCATCGCCGACATAGGAGGCCAAGGTGATGCCGTTGCCGAAATCCGCGGTGCCATTGTAGCTGCCGGTGATGTAGATGCGATCCTCCGCGTCGATCGCGATGTCGTAGGCCAAGGCATCGTCGAAGGTGACCAACACGCTGCGTACCCAAAGGCAAGTGCCGGCGGCATCGTACTTCGCCAATACGCCGGCCGTGTTGCTTCCCGTGGTGATGGTGCCGCACCCGAATTGGGATGTGCCCCGTACGCTGCCCGCCCAATACACATTGCCCTGGCTATCGGTCGCGATACCATAACACTGATCGACGTTGCTGCCGTCGCCGGCACTGACAGCCCAGTTCCATTGCTGGGCATGTAGTATGAAAGGGAACGACAAAAAAAGGGCGAGGAGGATCCGCATGGTGTAAAGGTCGGGGCGGGGCGGTACACGCGTGTAGTGGTGTGGTTCAGGGCGCCTGCCTGTCGGCAGACAGGTGTCCCCTTTCCTGCGCATAAACCCAACAAACGGGGCCGGGTGCTGAGTTTATCCCGGCCTTGAGCCGGGGCTGTAGCGCACCCCTCACGCGGGCCTCCGGATCGACTATATTACTGTCCGCAGATCGCCGTTTATTTCGTCGATCCGGCCGGACGGATGTTGATCAACACCCACAGCTGGTTCAGCCTCAACCACGGCGTGCTCTCGCCCGAGCAGGTGCTGCAGGAAGCGCATGCACTGGGCTTGCAGCAGGTAGCGCTCACGGACATCAACTGCACGGCCGGGTGGAGCGACTTCTTCCGGCTGGCGGCGAAGTACAAGGTGCGGCCGTTGGCGGGGATCGAGTTCCGTAACGGGCCACGGCCGCTGTACATCGGCATCGCGCGAAGCAACAAGGGGGTACACCAACTGGCCTCGTTGCTTACGGACCACCTACTGGACGGCGTGGACCTGCCGGAGCGTGCACCCGAACTGGACGATGCCTTCATCATCTATCCCTTTGGTGCAGCGCATATACCGGAGCGGCTGCGGCCCAATGAGCACGTCGGTGTGCGTCCGAGCGAGGTGAACCGCCTGCGCTTCTCGCCGTGGATGAAGCACAAGGACCGTCTGCTGGCGCTGGCCCCGGCCACCTTCCGCAGCGATCCCGCCCTGACCAAGCGCGACTTCAACGTGCACCGCCTG
>CAZQFG010000194.1:0-5490 GCA_964592515.1 uncultured Chryseobacterium sp.
GTGGCGAGGCCTTCGTTCAAACGGCCGTCCACCTTTTCGTCCGTGGCCGTACCCGTCTCGTTGAACAAGTAATTCGTCGTGATCTTCACCTGACGCGCGCCGCCGTAGGTCTTCACGTTCACGGTGCTCTTCACACCGGCATCGTCCACGAAACGGGGCTCCAGTGCTGAGCGGACGTCATCCACACGGACATCCTCCTTGAACTTCACCACATAGGTTCGACCACCGCTGAAGTCGACACCCCAGTTGAAGCCTTGAGTGAACATGGATCCCAGGCCGATCGCGATAACGATAGCGCTCACGACATAGAACATCTTGCGCTTGTTCATGAACTCGTAACGAGCGTTCACGAAGATGTCTTTGCTCCAGTTGTTCCATACCTCGAAGGACTTGCCTGCATCCAGACGCCCCGTAATGATGAGGCGCGCCAGGAACAAGGCCGTGAACAATGAGGTAAGGATACCGAGACCCAATGTGGCAGCGAAGCCTTGCACAGGACCGGAACCGAATATCAGCAGGATCACGGCAACGATCAAGGTGGTGACGTTGGAGTCGATGATGGCAGAGAGGGCGCCCTTGTATCCGAGATCCACTGCCGACTTCATCATCTTGCCAGCGCGCAATTCCTCGCGGATCCGTTCGTAGATCAGCACGTTGGCATCGACCGCCATACCCATGGTGAGCACGATACCCGCGATACCGGGCAACGTAAGCGCAGCTTGGAGCGAGGCGAGCGAACCGATCAGCACGAACAGGTTCACCAACAGGGCCAGATCGGCAACCCAGCCTGCACGTGCGTAGTACAGCGCCATGTAAACCATGACCAGCAACAGGGCCACTGCGAACGACATCATTCCGGTGCGGATGTTGTCCTCGCCAAGCGAAGCACCCACCACGGTCTCATCGATAATACGGGCAGGCGCAGGCAGGGCACCGGCCTTCAGGATGTTCGCAAGGTCCTCGGCCTCTTGGATCTGCTTGTTCAGATCGCCCGTACCCAGAGTAATGCTGGAGCGACCACCAGCGATCTCGCTCTGTACGATGGGAGCGCTGTACACCAGTTCATCCAACACGATGGCCACGGCTTTGCCGATGTTGTCGCCGGTCATCACCTTCCAGATCTGGGCGCCCTCGGCGTTCATCTGCATACGCACTTCCACGGAACCCTTCATGTCAAAATCCTGATCGGCGCCAACAATGGCACTACCGTCCAACTTGGGCTTGCCTCCGGGAGGAACACGCAGTGCGTAGAGGTTCAATACTTCCACATCGCCATTGGTGCCGGTCATTACCTCGGGCTTTGCGGCCCAAGCCAGCTTGACATCGCCGGGCAGGGTGGTCCGCACGGTCTCCATGCGGAGATAACGGTTCACTTGAGCTGTATCGGCCACGCGGGCGCTACCTACCACTGGACCTTGGGCGAGATTGAAACCACCATCACGGGCCGGAGCATAGGCCGGGGTCAGCACAGCGAACAAGGGATTCTTCTTGGTGAACTCGGCACGTTCCACCTCAGGGTCCTTCACGGCCGTATCGCCCGCCAGGGTGTCGTTCATCGTGCTATCTGCCACCGTCGTATCGGCGGCGACGGTCGCCAGCGTATCGGGCTGTGTCGTTGCGGAGGTATCAACCGCCGTACTGTCCGCCACTGGCTCACTGATCGAAGCATCCGGGTTCAACAGCGTTCCCAGGCGGGTGTTGGCCTGCTCCAGTTGGGCATATACATCTCGGTTGTCGAAGGTTTCCCAGAACTCAAGGTTCGCCGTGCTCTGCAGCACTTTGCGCACGCGGTCCTTGTCCTTTACACCGGGCAGTTCGATCTGGATACGACCGGTGAACTGTTGCTTCTGAATGCTGGGCTGAGCCACACCGAACTTGTCAATACGGGTACGCAGGATGCGTTCCGTGTTGTTCAGCGCGCTTTCCGCTTCACGACGCAAGGCATTGAGGTAGTCCTCATCCGTGCCCTCGCGGTCGAACATGTCCTTGCGGTCCGGCGAATAGAAGATCGCGGATAGCGGGCCACGGCCTTCGATCTTCGCGAACTCTTCACCGAACAAGGTGATGAAATCGGCGTCGCTGTTGGTCTGGCGCGCGCGGGCGTTGGCCATGGCGGCCACAAAGGCGGGATCGCTACTGTTCTCGCTAAGGTTCTCGACCAGTTCAGGGATGCTTACCTCCAAGGTCACGGCCATGCCGCCCTTCAGGTCAAGACCCAGGTTGATCTCCTTCTCCTTGCACTCAGCGTAGGAATAGCCAAGAACGGGATACACCTTATCCCCGGCATGTTCACGGAGGTACTGGTTCTCGTATTGGAGCTCCAGGGCCTGCATATCCACCTCGGAGCCGCGGCCAAGCGCGGTCAACGAATCAGATGCGGCCTGGGCCAGGACCTTCGCCTCGGCGCTGGCCTTACGCTCCAGACCGGAGGTGAATACGGAGAAGGACAACTGGTAAACACACGCGAGCGCCAACAGGACGGTGAAGATCCAAAGCGCGCCTCTATTCTGCATGACGAAGGGTTTTCAACAAAGAAGGCGGCAAATATAGCGTTGTTGGCCTACCCCCAAAGACCGGGTCGCAGATGGCACCGGACTATCTTTGAAGCATCGTCCGAAAAGGGAGCTGATCGACCCGAACACAATCCTCTGCGACCATGACCATGCGCCAATTCCGAAGGCCCTCAAGTACCCTGATGCTCGTCGCCGTATTGGCCCCGGTGGTCAGCTTGGCCCAATGGGACCTTCATTTCGACCCGACCGTACAGGTCATCAGGCAAGGTAACACACTTGACCTGGCCTGGGCAGGAGGCTTGAATTCCCCTCAAACAGGGACCATTGACCTCAATGGCGATGGGTTGAAGGACCTGTTCCTCTTTGACCGGATCGGCAACAAGGTGGTGACCCTGCTCCGCACCAGCGGAACGGGCACGCAAGGCTACCAGTTGACCCGTGCATACGATGATGTGTGGCCGTTCCGGGAACTGCACGACTGGGTGTTGCTGCGCGATTATAACTGTGATGGCAAGGAGGACATCTTCAGTTACTCACAGGCCGGATTTTCGGTGTACAAGAATATAAGCACTTCGGCCGGTCCTGCCTTTGAACTGGTCTCCTTCCGGGTGAACTCCAACTATGTATCCCCATCAGGGGCGGGTTCGGTGGCCAACCTGTTCATCTCCCAAGTGGACCTGCCCGGCATTGCGGACATGGACGGCGATGGTGACATGGACATCCTGACCTTCAGTCTTCTGGGGTCATATGTGGAATACCATCGCAACCTGAGCATGGAACTGTACGGCACCTGTGATAGCCTCAAATATGAGGTCCGGAACAAGTGCTGGGGCTTCTTCACGGAGAACTTCAACAACAACTCCGTTGCGTTGAACGCGCCTTGCAATTTCAATGTCCCCAACCCCGAGATCGGTCTGGAGCCTGGAGGGGTGGCACGGTCCGTGGATGATGAAGGAAGGCCGAAAGCGCATGCAGGCAGCACCCTTAACCAATTGGACCTGAACGGCGATGGCCTTATGGACCTGCTGCTAGGCGACATATCCTACCAGAACGTGGTAGGCCTGTACAACGGAGGCTCGGCCGCACAAAGCCTGATGACCGTTGAGGATACGCTGTTCCCCAGCTACAATACCAGCGTGGACCTGCCCTTGTTCCCTGCCACCTACTTCGTGGACCTGGACAACGATGGTAACCGCGATCTGCTCGTGAGCCCGAACGCCACATCGCTCACCCAGAACTACCGGAGCATGTGGTACTACAGGAACACGGCCACGGATGCGGCACCCTACTTCGAAAAACAGACCGAGGACCTTTTCCAATCGCGCATGATCGAACTGGGGGAAGGCGCTTATCCGGTTCCTTTCGACCACAATGGTGACGGCCTGATGGACCTGGTGGTCTCCAACTACGGTTACTACACACCGGGAGACCTCTATGTAGGCAAGATGGCGCTGCTCCAGAATATCGGAACTGCGACCACACCGGTCTTCCAGCAGATCACCGATGACTACATGAACCTGTCCACCAGTGGTATCGGCCTGAGCATGTACCCGGCCTTCGGTGATGTTGATGGCGATGGCGACAAGGACCTGCTGATCGGCGACCTGCAAGGGCGGATGCACTTTTATAGGAATACGGCCACGGGAGCAGTGGCCCAATTCCAACTGGTGCAACCCAACGTTACGGATGCCAACGGCACCGTGATCGACGTAGGTCAGTTCGCCACTCCTCAATTGGTCGACATGAACAACGACCAATTATTGGACCTGGTGATCGGCGAACGGAACGGGAACCTCAACTTCTATATCAATACGGGTTCCGCATCGGCTCCGGTGTGGACGCTCCAGAGCGAGACCTTGGGCGGAGTTCAAGTAGCCGAATGGTGGAACGTGACCGGCCATGCAGTGCCCGTGATATTCCGGAACGAACAAGGCGAGAGGGAACTGTTATGCGGCTCCGAATCGGGCTGGATCTATCACTATACCAATGTGGAAAGCAACCTTGGCGGCACGTGGACCTTGGCCGACAGCACCTTCCTGGGCTTGAACGATGGGCCAAAGAGCGCTCCCTGCCTCTATGACCTTACGGGTGATGGCGAGTTGGACATGGTTGTTGGCAACTACCGCGGTGGCCTGAGCTTCTGGCGGAGCGATGAAGTACAAACGACGCTGGAAAGCAATGTCCCACGTCCAAGTTTTCTGCTCACCCCGAACCCGGCGAACGATGTGGTGACCATTCTGATCGGCGAAGCCATCCCCCCCACTCCCTGGACCCTGATGGATGCAGTGGGCCGAAACGTAATGACCGGCAAAACACAAGGCCAGCGGACCACGTTGGACATCAGTGGCCTCAGCGAAGGCAGTTACCTGCTCTGGCTTGACCTGCCCACGGGCCACGCTACAGAGCGCTTGATACGTGCGATCGGCAGCAAGTAGGCCCGCCTACAAGAAAGAAGGGCCGCGTTCTCAACGAACGCGGCCCTTTTGCTTTTTGAATTTTCTGATCCTGCGGAAGATCAGGCGCCCACGCTCATGTTGTCGAGCACGTCCATCACTTCCTTAACGGCCTTGGCGCTGGCCTTCACCAGTTCCATTTCCTCCGAGGTGAGCTGAAGCTCGATGATGCGCTCAACACCCTTGCGGCCAAGGATCACAGGAGCACCCATGTAGATGTCCTTCAGGCCATATTCGCCTTGCAGCCAAACACAGCAGGGGAAAACGCGCTTCTGGTCACGCACAATCGCCTCCACCATTTGTGCTGCGGCCGTACCCGGAGCATACCACGCACTGGTGCCCAGCAGGTTCACGATCTCGCCACCACCCTTCTTGGTGCGCTCCACGATCGCATCCAGCTTCTCCTTGGAGATAAGCTCCGTAACGGGGATACCGCCAACGGTGGTGTAGCGAGGCAGGGGCACCATGGTATCACCATGCCCGCCCATGAGCACGGCCTGGATATCCTTGGGGCTCACGTTCAG
>CAZQFG010000195.1:0-2662 GCA_964592515.1 uncultured Chryseobacterium sp.
ACCTCCCGAACCGTGTCAGCACCGGCAGGTGGTCGGTCACTTCGTCCTTGATGCGTTTGATGAGGGCTTTCACCTCCTTGGCCTGGGCGGTGCTGCCGAGAAGCTGGTCCAGGGTCACCCAGTTGATGGCGCTGTCGGTGGTGTTCGCCTTGTTCAGTTGGGTGGCCAGCTCGCTGGTGGCCAGGCGCAGGTCCAGGCGGCTGCCCACATCGTTGCGGTTGCGGTAGTAGAGGTGGCTGAAATCGCTGGGGTCGTTGATGGTGGAGAACTTCACGCGCTTGCGCTTCTCCAGCAGGCGGGCGCTCGCCCAGGCCTTGGCCTCGGGCCCTTCGTTCCAATCGCCCACCAGCAGCGCATCGGAATCCAGGGCATCGGCGTCCTTCTCCAGCCAGTTCATCAGGCTACCGCAGGCCAGGGTGCGTTGCAGTTCGTCCTCGCCGAGGCCGCCGCGGTCCAGCTGGCTCTTGAGGTGCAGGCCCACCAACTGGAAGTCGAAGCCGCGCATGTTGCTGCGGGTGCTGCGGCAATAGAAGTAGCCCCACAGCGGCAGGCGGGGGAACACGTCCTTGCCGCGCGGGGTGGTCACGGCATCGCGCCCGAAGAGCTCGGCCACCTCATCCTTGCGGCGCACCCATTCGGTATCGTACATGAAGGCCACTCGCTGCTGACCGCCGGTGCTGCCGTAGTAGGCCTCGTAGGTGCCCAGGCCGGCCTTGGTGAGGCGCTCGGCCAGGCCGTCCACCGAGCCATCGGCCACCTCCTGGAACACGAAGATGTCGCTGTTCAGCTGGGCCAGCACCTTGTAGATGGCATCCACGCGCTTGGGCTCCTTGCTGTTGAACCAGCGCAGGTTCCATTGCACGATGTCGATGTAGTCATCGGTATCGTGGTACAGTGGCAGCACCTTGCCAATGAGCTTGGTGATGTTGTCGTTCGCGGGTACCGGTACCGCGGCTGCTTTGGCGGCTGTTTTCTTGGTGGCCATGGGTGAGGGCGTTCGGGTAGGCCAAATGGAGCAGATCCCCGTAACCGTTCATCCCTGGACCCACTGTGAATTTTCACCTTGAAACACAGTTTTATTTCGATTATACTTCGCAGGCATGCCCACCTGTGATGCGGGTGCGCGAGCCGTGGCCGAATGGTGCGGCGATGGACGATGCGAACGCTTGTTCGTTCGCGGCAGGGTAGGCGTTCGCAAAGGCTCGGTGGGCCTGGGTTTTTGCATGCGAGGGTGATTTCGCGCATTCACGTGGTGGCGCGTGGACCGGTATGCGTGTACGGGTGCTAAGGCGAGGCAGTTGAGCGAGGTGTGCCGGTGCCGTGCACGGGGGAGGGGCCGCTGGTGCTGCACCACCGGCCGGGGACACCGGCGGACGGATGCACATACTTGCCCGGCGCCCGTGGCGTTGGTCGCAACAAAGCGGCAGGCCCTTGCGGGGGCGCGGCCCGTGTACCGGACATGAACCAACCTTCCGACGCATGGCACGCAGCACGAAGACCGTACGCCACACCCTGGCCATGTTGGATACGCACCATGTGATGCGCGAAGCACTGGGCCAGTGGTTGGAGAACCACGGTCCCTTTCAGGTGGTGTGGAGCGGAACGCAGGTGGACGACCTGCTGGCCGCCATGGACAAGGGGCTGCGGCCCGAGATGGTGGTGCTGACGCTGTACCCGCAGGACGAAACGGGTTTCAAGGCGCTGGAGCGGTTCAACGACGAACGCCCCGACCTGCGGCGCACGGCCATTTCGCACGGCAGCGACACGGCCACGGTGCTGCGCTCGTTCCGCACGGGGCTGAACGTGCTGGTGCAGGATGGCATGGAGCCCGAGGCGGTGTTGAACGCCTTGATCACGGGCATAGGGGGCGCCGTGGTGCACACGCCCGACACGCAGCGGGTGTTGCTGGAGAACCCCGATGGGCTTACCCCCGAAGAGCGGAGGCAGCAACGTGTGCTGGCCCAGTTGAGCGAACGCGAGCTGGAGGTGCTGAAGGTGCTGGTGGACCACCCCGAACTGACCTGCGAGCGGGTGGGCCGGAAGCTGAACATCGGCCGCCGCACGGTGGAGTCACACATCAAGGAACTGTGCGAGCGCTTCGGTGTGAGCGGTCGCCTGGCGCTGGTGGTGGCCGCCATCCGGGTGGGCGTGGTGCGCGTGTGAGCGTCCGCAAGACAAGTCCTGCACAGGCAGGCGATGCCGTTCTGCCGCATACTTATTGGTTGGATATGGAAGGTGCGTGCGCCGCTGCGGTGCAGCATGGTGGGCGGGGACCTGCAGCACGGTCTTGACCGGATACCCCTGGGCAACGAAGCGTGAAGGGCAGGGGAGCAGGGGAGGGAAGCACACGCGCGATGCCTCGTGCCGGTATAGTGCTACTTCGCTACGGTATAGCGCTGCGTCGCTACGGTATAGCGCTACGTGGCGACGGTATAGCGCTGCGTCGCTACGGTATAGCGCGACGTGGCGCCGGTATAGCGCTGCGTGGCGCCGGTATAGCGCTGCGTGGCGACGGTATAGCGCTACGTCGCTACGGTATAGCGCTGCGTGGCGATGGTATAGCGCTACGTCTCGCCGGTATAGCGCTGCGTCGCGCCGGAATAGCGCTGCGTGGCGACGGTATAGCGTTGCGTGGCGACGGTATAGCGTTGCGTGGCGACGG
>CAZQFG010000195.1:2762-5475 GCA_964592515.1 uncultured Chryseobacterium sp.
TGCGTGGCGACGGTATAGCGTTGCGTGGCGACGGTATAGCGTTGCGTGGCGACGGTATAGCGTTGCGTGGCGACGGTATAGCGCTACGTGGCGCCGGTATAGCGCTGCGTCGCGCCGGTATAGCGCTGCGTAGCGACGGTATAGCGCTACGTGGCGCCGGTATAGCGTTGCGTCGTGACGGTATAGCGCTACGTGGCGCCGGTATAGCGTTGCGTCGTGATGGTATAGCGTAAGGCGGTGATGCGGTGGTGTGCACGAGCCTTTAGAGGCCTGTTCATCGCTTTGGTAACCAAGCTGCCGAGCCGCTTTAGCGGGTCCCGAACGGCCCGGAACGCGTGTTCGCAGGGCCGCGTGAACGCCTTGCTGAACGCCACGTTGCGGCGAATGCTCCGTGGATCCCGCACATGCTGCTCCGTGGATCCCATTGGCCCGAACGACACAAAAAAAGAGGGATCCACGAAAAAGGGACCGTGTCGGAAATGTCTCCGGCACGTAACACCCAAAACACCATGACACAGGTGTTCTTAGTTAAGCTGGGCCTCGAAGGCCTCACCCCAACGGCCCTGGTGGAAAAGGGACGGAACTTGGTGAAGAGTTGTACGGGAAACGCCAACCTGACGTTACCTGCGAACTTCCTCACCGACCTTGGCGCGGCGTGCACCGCGCTGGAGCAGGCCAACATCGCCGTGCGCGATAATGGCGGGCGCCAGGACCACCTGATCCGTGACGGACGAGTGCGGAACGTGGAGGACCTGATCCGTCAACTGGCCGGCTTCGTACAGGCCGACTGCGATGGCGATCAGGAGAAGATCGCGAGCACCGGCTTCGGAGTGCGCAAGCAGCCCACACCGGTGGGTGTGCTGAGCGCGCCCGGCAACCTGCGCGCCAAGCGCGGCAAACTGCCCGGTCAGGTCCACCTGATCTGGGACGGTGTGTACGCCCGCTTGATCTACGAGGTGCAGTACACCGAGGGCGACCCCAAGGACGACAGCACGTGGAAGCTGCTGGTACAGACCAGTAAGAACCGCTACACGGCCGCGGGTCTTGCCTCGGACAAGGTGTATTACTTCCGTGTGCAGGCCATCGGTGCTGCCGGCGCTGGCGAAATGAGCGACAGCGCTGAAGCGAAGGCCGCTTAACGGGACGTAGAGAGAACGTCCGAAGATGCCCCAAGACCTCAGCCCCGGGTCCGCCTATTGCACGATGGGCGGATGCCGGGGCGGGTCATGTGGGTGAACGGACACGGACGCCGGATAAGCCACAACACCAACACCCCATCACCATGTTACAGCCACACCGCACCGACCGAAAGCATCCAGCGCGTGCCGCCCATGTAGTGGCCTATGAGGAACTGTACCTGGCCTGGTACACCAAGCAGAGCCGCACCGTGGGCGAGCCCTTCGACCCCCGCGGCCTGGTGGCCGCCGCCCGCCACCAATGGCGCCAATGGCCCCACCTCATTGCCGCCCTTGAACGCTGCACCATGCGTTTCCCGGAGTCGCTGCTCTACGACCATTTCATTCCGCCCCTCATGGTGCGCACCCAATGGCGGTTCGTTGGCACCTACTTCCTGGACCACACTCCTTGGGGCGAAGTGGCCCTGGATGTGATCCACGACCCGCAGAACCCCGGCGGCTTCGCCATCGGCGGCATGGAGTATTTCGAACGCGTGATGCGCTGGCCCGTGAACAAGTACGGCGAGGTGGTGCCGCCCGGCTCGCCGGGTGCCTTGCCCCGCAACGGCCGCAAATGACCATGCGCATCGCATCCCTATCCCCGCACGAGCTGCCCGGCCACCTGCCGGGCGGTCTGCTGGCGCGCGTGCGCTGGCACCAGCACACGCCCTATGCCACCGCCCTGGCCGCATGGCACGGCGATCGGCTGCTGGGCGTGGCCACGGGCTGGCGCTTGAACGATGCCGCGTGCATCACGGGCCTGTACACCGTGCCCGGAGCGGATGAAGCGCATGCCGGATTGTGTACTGCCCTGGTCGCCGCCCTGGTGCCCGACGAGGCGCCTTGCCTGGTGCACGCCGCCCCTGCGAACGTGGCGCGTTGGACAGCGCTCGACTTTGTGCCCCGGCACGAAGTGGTGCGCATAGCGGACGTGCGCTACACCGGAACAGGGGACCTGTCCGTGGTGCACTTGGAGCCGCCGCACTGGCTGGCCGTGTTCCGGTTGGACCGCATGGCCACGGGCATGGACCGCAGGCCCCTGTTGTTGGAGCACGCCTACCTGGGGCAGGTTTACGTGGACCATGGCCACGTGCGCGGTTTCCTGTTGCCCCTGCTCGGCAACGGCCTCATCGTGGCCGATGGGCCGCACGTGGGCCTCGAGCTGCAACGCTGGCTCTTGCCGGTGCAGCCCCAATTGTTGCTGCCGGGCACCGGTCCAGTAACGGAGCAACTGTCCGCACAGGCCCGCGACGTGCGCACCGAGGCGGTATGCCTGGTGCGCGGCCACCTGCCCCAGCAGTCGGACATGCTCTATGCCGACCCCTACGGCGCAGCCGATGGCGAATGGCCGGATGACGTGTGAGCGGAAGGATGTGCGCGAACGAAAGGCCCTGCGATGCGGGGCTTTTTTGTTGGTGCACACACCGCGACACGTTCTGGCGTAGCGCACCCACCACCTTTCACCAATGATCGCAGCACGAAAGAGACCCCGCACGAACTGGCGCGAGATCGGGTGGCCTTTGCTGACTGGCTGCGGA
>CAZQFG010000196.1:0-5450 GCA_964592515.1 uncultured Chryseobacterium sp.
TCGGGCACGGCACCGTCCGGTGCTTCCGGTTCTTGGCCTTGCGGGGCCACTCGTACTGCAGGCTGATCTCGTGCGCGCCTCCGCTGCGCATGGTGAGCTTGCTGATGGTGATGTCGTAGCTATAGATCACGCGGAACTGTTGGTCCAGTTCGAGACCGGCCATTAGGATCACCGACTCATCGTTGCCATAGCCTTGCTGGTAGGCCTTCACCACGGGCAATCCCCGGTACCAAAGGCCGCCCATAAGCTGGTGGTGGCTCAGGTAGAACCCCAGGTCGAACTGGTCCCACTTGCCTTGGGCCTTGTAATGCGCCGCAAGGGTCATGCGGGTATCCGCCTTGCTGAACGACCGGCCGTCCGTGGCAAAGCTGTAGCCTGCATGCACCGTGGTACGCACCTGCAAGCGGGCCTCGCCGCCCAGTATGAGACTTTGGTTGGGCCGGTTGATATGGTTGAACGAGGTGCCCACATAGAACTGCTCACTGTAGTACATGAAGCCAGCGGCCATGTCGAGGTAACTGACCCGCTCCACCAGGTTGGCCTCAACTGATTGAGAAGCGTTGTCGCGGATCACCTGGTCGGCGAAGAGGTAGCCACTTGGGTCAGTGCCGCGCATGGTGTAGCCCAAGCGGAGCCCTCCACGCACAGCGCGTTTGTAGTTGATGCGGGCCTCGTAGCTGTAGCTGAGGCCGATGGTGGTGAAGGTGAGCCCGTTGGTACCGGCCTTATCGCGGAGTACCATGCCCCCGATACCCGCGTTCACCGTGCTGAACCGATGGTCGTAGGCGGCCATGTAGGTCTCGTAACCGGGCTGCACACCGGGCCATTGCAGGCGATAATTGAGGCCGATGCGGTCCTGGTGCGTGTTGCCCGTGAGCGCTGGATTGACGTACTGCGGGGCCGCGTAGAATTGCGAGAACTGCGGGTCCTGAGCTGCGACCCGCGTAAGGGTCAGTAGCACCAGTGGTAGTATGATCAGTGATCGATTCCTCCCCGCGTTCATCGGAACAGCGTGAGATCGGTCAGTTTCTGGACTTCCTTGTCATCCACGAACCGTACCCACGTCTGCACGACATATACGTCCTGTGGGCTGAGCTGGTTACGGTAATAACCATCCCAACCGATCCGAACGTCGGTGCTCTCGAAAACGAGCTCGCCCCAGCGGTTGAAGATCCGCATGCGGAAATCCTTCACACTGCGCACAAAGGCGTAGAACACATCGTTACTAAGGTCGTTCGGATCGTAGCCACCGCCATGGCCGCCATTGGGGTTCGGCGTGAAAGCGGTGGGCAGGGTGATGTCGTACACCGGTGTGATCACCACAGGGTTCTCCGCAATGGCCGTGCATCCGTTCGCGTCCGTTACGATCAGTTCCACATCGAAAGTGCCCACGTCGCCATAGACATGGGTGGGGTTGGGCGCGGTGCCGGTACCGCCGTCGCCAAAGGTCCACGCATAGCCAGTGATATTGCCCGTGGTCTGCGAGGTGAATACAATGCTGCCATTGTCCACCGGTGCGGTCCACGTGCTGGCCGAGAAGGAGGCCGTGGGCGGCAGGTAGGCCACCACCTGACCGGCGCTGGGACTGGTGGAGGTGCAACCCAACGATGTGGTCACGGTAAGGCTTACGCTATAGGTGCCCGCGGTATAGGTCACGTTGGGCGATGCCTGCGAGGAACTGCTGCCGTTGCCCAGGTTCCAGCTGTAGGTGATCCCGCTGCCCAGTTGCAGGTTGGGGAACTGTACACTGAGGGGCGCACATCCTTGCGCAATGATGGGCGGCAATACAATGGCCGGCGGGGTCTGCAATCGAAGCTCCACCACCTCGGTGCGCACGTTGCCGCATTGGTCGGTCACCACCACGTGCAGGTCCTGGTCGCCGGTGATGGGTACCGTGAAGGGTCCACTGCCCAGCGTGCCCAGTTCGGTCCACACCATGGTGTAGCTACCGGGGTAGTTACCGATCGTGGCGCCCACACTGGCCACACCACCGGGGCATACCGTGGTATCGCCATAGGCCGTGAAGGTGGCCGTAGCGAGGTTCAATACATATATCGGCAGCGTCATTGGTGCTGAGGTGCAACCGTTCTGGTCGGTGGCGCTCACCACTACGTTCTGCGATTGGCCGAACGCGGCCGTGAGCGTGCTGCCGGAGCCCAGTCCGGCCCACGTGTAGATGAAGTTGCCGGTGCCACCATTGGCAAGCGCAGTAAGGGTTACCGGTGCGTTCACACACACCGTGTCGGGTGCGAACGCACTCAGCACGATGGGCGCAGGTTGTGTGATGGTGGTGGTGCCCGCGGTATTACAGCCGTTGGCGTCGGTCACGTTCACGTTGTAGTTACCTGCTGTAAGGTTGCCGATGACCGCAGTGGATTGACCACTGTTCCACGCGAATGTGTAGTTGGGCGTACCGCCGGTCACCACTACCTGCGCACTGCCATCGTTGCCGTTGTTGCAGCTCACGTTGGTGCTGTTCAATGCGGCAATGGATAGTACTTCCGGTTCGGTGATGGTGGCCGACAGGATGGTGTCACAACCCAAGGCATCGGTGACCTGCACGATGTAGTTACCGGCCGCCAATCCTGTAGCATTCGGTGTGGTCTGTGCCATGGGATCATTCCACACATAGGTATTACCAGGCAGGGCGGGAACGAAGACAATACTGCCGTTGCCCGAGCTGTTGCACGATAGGTCGGTGGTGCTCAGCGCCGCGTTCAGGAAACTGTTGCTTAGCGCGATGAAGACCTGGTCCGAGGCCGGTGGGCAGGTGCTGTTGCCGGTAGTGGTAAGGGTAAGCGTGACGCCACCCGCCAGCACTTCGGCCGTTGTAGGCATGTATTGGATCGATGCGCCACTACCCACCACGGAACCTTGTCCACCCGTCCAACTGGCGCCAGTGGCGTTCACAATGCTGCCATTAATGGCAATGGGATAACTGTTCAAGCAGCCCACCAGGTCGGGCCCGGCGTTGGCCGCATTGGGTTGCCCGGTGGCGTTTATGGTGATGCTTCCCGTGGCTGGTGCACAACCGTTGGCATCGGTGATGGTAACGGAATACGTACCTGCACCCGCCGTAATGGAGGTGGAGTTGCCACCGTTGCTCCAGACGTAGGTATAGGGCAGTGTGCCCCCAACGGCGCTCACCGTAGCGGTGCCGTCGGCGAAACCGGCACAGGTCTCATCCGTGGCGGTGAGGGAGGCGATCGACACAGGCGCCACCGGACCGATGGTGGTGCTCAGGGTGATGCTGCACCCAAAGCCATCCGTGGCCGTGACGGTATAGCTGCCGGGCATCAGGTTGTTTGCCGTGGCGGTGGTCTGCACCGGGCTGGTGCTCCATGCATACGTGGCGCCGGGCAGGGCAGGGGCGAATACTGCTGAACCAGTGGCCGTTCCTGAACAAATAGCGTCGGTAGGGGTCACCGTCGCGTTCGCATAGCTGTTCGGGATGGTCAGCACCAGTTGGTCTTCCGCCTGAGGGCAGATGGTATTTCCGGTGGTTGACAGGGTAAGGGTGACACTCCCCGCAGTGATCTCTGCCTGCGTGGGCGCGTAGCTCACGTTGGGCCAGGTGCCGGAGAAGTTGCCGCTGCCGCCGCTCCAGGAACCACCGGTGGCATTGGTCACATTGCCGTTCAAGGCCAGGGGGAAGCTGCCCACACAACCGATCAGGTCGGGTCCGGCGTTGGCCTGGTTGGGCTGAGCGGCCGCGTTGATGGCGATGCTTCCCGAAGCGGGCGCGCATCCGTTGGCATCGGTAATGCTGACACTATATGTTCCAGCACCCGCTGTAATGGATGCGGTGCTGCCACCATTGCTCCAGGTGTAGGAATAGGGAGCCGTACCGCCGGAGGCACTTGCAGTGGCGGAGCCGTTGCCGAAACCGGCGCAGCTCTCATCGGTGGCGATAAGACTTGCCAATGCGATCGCGTTCGGCTGGCCAATGGTGGTATTCAGGGTGGTAGAGCAACCCGATCCGTCCGTAGCAGTAACGGTATAGTTACCCGCGGCCAAGTTCGTGGCCGTGGCGGTGGTCTGCACCGGTGTGGTGCTCCAACTGTAGGTGAAGCCAGCCAAGGCAGGGGTGAACGCCGCAGAACCTGTGGCCGTTCCATTACACAACGCATCGGTGGGCGATACCGTGGCGTTCGCAAAGCTGTTCGGGAGGTTCAGCACCAGTTGGTCCGTTGCCTGTGGGCAGTTGGTGTTGCCGGTGGTTGCCAAGGTGAGGGTGACGCTGCCCGCAGTGATGTCGGCCGCGCTGGGGGTGTAGTTCACGTTGGGCCAGGCGCCGCTGAAGTTGCCGCTACCGCCGCTCCAGGAGCCACCGGTAGCGTTGGTCACACTGCCGTTCAAAGCGACCGGGAAGCTGCCCACACACCCGATCAGGTCCGGTCCGGCATAGGCTTGATTGGGCTGTGCGGCGGCATTGATGGTGACACTACCGGTTGCTGGTGCGCAGCCGTTGGCGTCGGTAATGCTAACTGTGTAAGTGCCTGCTGTTGCAGTTATTGAAGGGGTATTGGCGCCATTGCTCCATGCATAGGTGTAGGGTGTGGTGCCACCAGTGGCGCTTACCGTGGCAGTACCATTACCCGACCCCGCGCAGCTCTCGTCCGTGGCGGTCAGGCTGGCTATGGATACAGGGCCCGCGGGTCCGATCGTTGTGTTCAGCGTGATGGAGCAGCCGAACGCATCCGTAGCGGTGACGGTGTAATTGCCCGGCATCAGGGCCGTGGCCGTTGGGGTGGTCTGCACTGGTGTGGTGCTCCATGCGTAGGTGAAGCCTGGCTGCGCAGGGGCGAACACCGCCGAACCAGTTGCCGTGCCGAAGCACAGGGCAGGGGTAGGCGTTACCGTGGCGTTCGCGAAGTTGTTCTGGAGGTTCAGCACCACCTGGTCGCTGTCGGGCGGGCAACCGGAATTCCCGGTAGTCGTAAGGGTGAGAGTGACCGTACCTGCCGCAAGCTCTGTGGCCGTAGGTGAATAGCCCACGTTCGGCCAACTACCGCTGAAGGTGCCTGCACCTCCGCTCCAGGTACCACCGGTGGCATTGGTCACGCTTCCGTTCAGTGCCACGGGGAAACTGCCCGCGCATCCCACTTGGTCAGGACCGGCATTGGCCACGTTGGGCTGGCCTGTGGTGGCAATGGTGGCGTTCATGGCAGGCGATACACATCCGTTGGCGTCGGACATGGTCACCGAATAAGTGCCGGCACCTGCGGTTATCGTGGGCGTGTTGGCCCCCGTGCTCCATTGATAGGTGAAGGGCGCAGTGCCGGCGGTCACGTTCACGGATGCTGTACCATTGGCAGTACCGGCGCAACTTTCATCGGTGGTGGCCACGGTGCCGTAAAGGCCGGGGATCACCGTCACCTCATACACATAGGTCTGGAACGCGGGTATGGGACAAGCCCCATCGTTCACGTTCACAATGAAAGGGAAGA
>CAZQFG010000197.1:0-5443 GCA_964592515.1 uncultured Chryseobacterium sp.
CGTTACGCGGCTCAGTTCTGGGCCGGATCGGTGTTCTCGTTGTGCGGTCCATCGTGGTCGCGGCGGGGTCGGTCGTCACGACGTGGACGATCATCCCGGTCACGACGCGGACGGTCTCCACGGTCGCGGCGCTCACGGCGATCGCCTTCCATGGCGGGTTCGCGCTCCACGTAGCCTTCGGGCTTGGGCAGCAACACGCGGCGGCTCAACTTCAGCTTGCCAGTGCGCGGGTCCTTGCCCACCACTTGGAATTCGATCACCTCACCTTCCTTCAGCACGTCCTCCACGCGCTCGATCCGCTTCCAGTCGAGCTCGCTCACGTGCAGCAGGCCATCGGTGCCGGGCAGTACTTCCACGAAGGCGCCATAGGGCATGATGGTCTTCACCTTGCCTTTGTAGGTGGCGCCTACTTCGGCCTGGGGCGGGTTGGCAATGGCGTTCACACGGGCCAGGGCGGCGTCGATGCTCGCCTTGTTCTCGCTCATGATCTCCACCACACCGCGGCCGTCCACTTCGTCGATGCTGATGTGCGCACCGGTCTCGGCCTGGATCTCCTGGATCACGCGGCCACCGGGACCGATCACGGCACCAATGCTCTCTTTCGGGATCTCGATGGTGATGATGCGTGGTGCATGCGGCTTGTAGTCGTCACGCGGCTTGTCGATCACCTTCAGCATCTCGCCGAGGATGTGCAGGCGACCTTGACGGGCCTGCTCCAAGGCCTGGGCCAGCACCTCATAGGGCAGGCCGTCCACCTTCATGTCCATCTGCGTGGCGGTGATGCCCTTGGCGGTTCCGCAGATCTTGAAGTCCATGTCGCCCAGGAAGTCCTCGTCGCCAAGGATGTCGCTGAGGATCGCGTGGCGCTTGCCGTCGCTGATCATGCCCATGGCGATACCGCTAACAGGGGCCTTGATCTTCACACCGGCGTCCATCAGGGCCATGGTTCCGCTGCACACGGTGGCCATCGAGCTGGAGCCGTTGCTTTCCAGGATGTCGCAGTTCAGGCGGATGGTGTAGGGGTTCTCCGGCAGTCCGGGGATCATCGGCTTCAAGGCGCGGAGCGCCAGGTTGCCGTGGCCCACCTCGCGGCGTCCGGGGCCGCGGATCGGCTTCACTTCGCCCGTGCTGAAGCTGGGGAAGTTGTAGTGGAGCATGAAGCTCTCGCTGGTCTTCTTGGTGGCCAGGTCAACGGTCTGCTCGTCCATCGAGCTGCCGAGGGTCACCAGGTTGATGGCCTGGGTCTCGCCACGGGTGAAGATGGCGCTGCCGTGCGTACCGGGCATCACGTCCACTTCGCCCCAGATCGGGCGGATCTCGGTGGTCTTGCGACCGTCCAAGCGCATGCCATGGTCAAGCACCACATTGCGCACGGCCTTCTTCTGGGTCTTCTTGAATAAGCGGCCCAGCATGGCCTTGTCGGCCTTCTGCTCGTCGGTGAGGGTGGCCAGGCAGGCCTCCTTCACAGCGGCGAAGTTGGCCGAGCGCTCTTCCTTGCTGCTGGGCTTCATGGCCAGGTCGTAGTACTTCTGGTAGCAGAAGTCGTGGATCAGCTGGCCAACGGTCTCGTCGTTGTTCTCGTGGTTATAGGTGCGCTTCACCTGGCTCTTGGCCACGGCGGCGCTCAGTTCGTTCAGGACCTTGCAGTGTACCTTGATGGCATCGTGAGCCACCTTGATGGCCTCGATCATGTCGGACTCCTGCACTTCCTTCATCTCGCCTTCCACCATCAGGATGTCGCTCTCGGTGGCGGCCACGATCAGGTCGAGGTCGGCCCGTTCGGCATCAGCGATGTCGGGGTTGATCATGAACTTGCCGTCCACACGTGCCACACGCACTTCGCTAACAGGTCCGCCGAAGGGGATGTCGCTCACGGCCAGGGCGGCTGCACCGGCCAGGCAGGCCAGGCTGTCGCTGTGGTTGCGCTTGTCGTGGCTCATCAGCGTCACCACCACTTGGGTGTCGCCATGGAAATCATCGGGGAACAGGGGTCGCAGGGCGCGGTCCACCAGGCGGCTCACCAGTATCTCATGGTCGCTGGGGCGGTTCTCACGCTTGAAGAAACCTCCGGGGAAACGGCCGGCGGCGCTGAACTTTTCGCGGTACTCCACCTGAAGGGGGAGGAAGTCGATGCCCTCGCGGGCCTCTTTGGTGGCCACCACCGTGGCCAACAGGATGGTATCGCCCATCCGTACGGTCACCGATCCATCGGCCTGTTTGGCGAGCACACCGGTCTCGATGGTGATCGCTTTGCCATCGCCCAGGTCGATGGTCTTGGAAATTCCTTGTGGTCTCATCTTCGTCTTCGTTTTTCCTCTTGTTGCCTACATGTAAATGAAAGGGGCGACCGTGCCTCACGATCGCCCCCCTTTCGATCAGGATGTGCCTACTTGAGATGCCGGCTTTCCGGCGCTCCCGCATGTCTTATTTACGCAGACCAAGCTTCGCAATGATCGCGCGGTAGCGCTCGATGTCATACATCTTCAGGTAGTTCAGCAATTGCTTGCGCTTGCCTACCATGGTCATCAGCGCCTTTTCGGTGCCGTGGTCCTTCTTGTTGGCCTTCAGGTGCCCGGTCAGGTGGTTGATGCGCTCAGTGAAGAGTGCGATCTGGCTCTCGGCCCCACCGGTGTTCTTCTCGGAACCGCCGTGCTGCGTGAAAATGGCCTTTTTGGCTTCGCTCGTCAGGTACATGGTCGTTCGTAACAGGCGGCAAAGATAGACCTTTTCCCGATCCGGCCATACCCCTGCCCGAAAAGTGGGCCTTAGCTCCTGAACATCAGGAAGGTCTTCGCCAGGAAGGCCTTGAGGTCCTTGCGGTGCACGATCTTGTCCAGGAAGCCGTGTTCCAGAACGAATTCGCTGGTCTGGAAGCCCTCGGGCAGGTCGCGGCCGATGGTCTCGCGCACCACCCGGGGACCGGCGAAGGCCACCAAGGCCTTGGGTTCGGCAATATTCAGGTCGCCCAGCATGGCGAAGCTGGCGGTAACACCCCCCGTGGTGGGGTCGGTGACAATGCTTATGTAGGGCAGCTTCTTCTTGGCCAGTAGGGTCAGCTTGGCGCTGGTCTTGGCCATCTGCATCAGGCTGAAACCGGCCTCCATCATACGCGCACCACCGCTCTTGCTGATGATGATCAGCGGGCATTTGCGCTTCAGGGCCTGGTCGGCGGCCAGAGCGATCTTCTCGCCCACAACGCTGCCCATGCTGCCGCCGATGAAGCGGAAGTCCATGCAGGCGATGACCACCATGTGCTTGTCCAGCTTGCCCTCGGCTGCCTTCAAGGCATCGTTCAGACCGGTGCTCTTGCGTGTGGCCGCCAAGCGGTCCACGTATTTCTTGGTGTCCTCGAATGTCAGCGGGTCACCGGCCACCAGGTCGGCACCGATCTCGGTGTACTTCTGGTCGTCGAACAGCAGGGCGAAGTATTCCGCGCTGCCGATCTTCTCGTGGTGGTCGCACTTGGCGCACACCCACAGGTTGTTCTCATGGTCCTCGGAGGTCATGATCTCCGAGCATTCGGGGCACTTGTACCAGAGGCCTTCAGGGGTCTCTTTCTTGTCCTCCGTACTGGTGGTGATGCCTTCCTTGACGCGTGTGAACCAGCCCATGATGTACGTTGATTGACGAGTTGGAAGCTGCGCTGTCCGGAATGATCAGGCGATGGTGATCTGCTTGTCCAGGTACACGTCCTGGATGGCGTTCAGCAGTTGCACGCCCTCGTTCATGGGACGTTGGAAGGCTTTGCGACCGCTGATCAGGCCCTGTCCACCGGCGCGTTTGTTGATCACGGCGGTCTTCACGGCCTCGGCCATGTCGCTGGCGCCGCTGCTGGCACCTCCGCTGTTGATCAGGCCGATGCGGCCCATGTAGCAGTTGGCCACCTGGTAGCGGCACAGGTCGATCGGGTGATCGCTGCTGAGGTCGCTGTACACCTTTTTGTGGGTCTTGCCGTAGCCGTTCAGGGCGTTGTAACCACCGTTGGTCTCGGGCAGTTTCTGCTTGATGATGTCGGCCTGGATGGTCACACCCAGGTGGTTGGCCTGTCCGGTAAGATCGGCCGCCGTGTGGTAGTCCTTGCCGTCCACCTTGAAGCCCGGGTTGCGCAGGTAGCACCACAGGATGGTGGCCATGCCCAGCTCATGCGCATGCTGAAAGGCCTCGGCGATCTCAGTGATCTGTCGGGTGCTCTCGTCGCTGCCGAAGTAGATGGTGGCACCAACGGCCACGGCACCCATGTCCCACGCGCTCTCCACGGTGCCGAAGAGCACCTGGTCGAACTTGTTGGGGTAGGTCATCAGTTCGTTGTGGTTGATCTTCACCACGTACGGGATCTTGTGGGCATACTTGCGGGCACTGGCGGCCAGCACGCCGTAGGTGGACGCCACCGCATTGCAGCCGCCTTCAAGCGCCAGCTTCACGATGTTCTCGGGGTCGAAGTAGGCCGGGTTGGGCGCGAAGCTCGCCCCGCCGCTGTGCTCAATGCCCTGATCGACCGGTAGGATGCTCATATAGCCCGTGTTGGCCAGGCGACCGGTACCATACAAGGCTTGCAGGCTGCGCAGCACCTGGGGGCTGCGGTTGCTCTGCGCGAAGCTGCGATCGATGAAATCGGCGCCCGGCAGGTGCAGGGTGCTCTTGTTGATGGTCTTGCACTCGTGGCCCAACAGGTTGCTGGCCTCGCTGCCGAGGAGTTCTTCGATCTGGCCGGTCTTCAGGGTCTGCATGCGCGTGTTCTGTTTTGAACAGGCGGCAAAGCTAAGGAAAGGCCCCAGCGGGGGAAAGGATGCGGTATATCCCCCATCGTGGAGCGGTCAGAACGGATATCCTATTCCCAGATTGAAGTTGAACTGCGGCTTGTAGCCGGTGTAGATGCCGTTCGCGGCCGCGCGCGCCTCGAACTCATCCTTGGGCTGGAAGAGCCAGCGTTCGCCTTTGGGCAGCGAGGGGTCCTTGGTCTGCAGACCGAGGTCGAATCGGACGATCAGGAAGTCGAAATTGAGCCGTGCCCCGAAGCCAGTGCCCACGGCCAGTTCGCCAATGAAGTCCCGGTCGAACCCACTTCCGGGCTTGGCGGGGTCTTCTTTCCAGTTCCAAATGTTACCGATGTCCGCGAAGAAGGCCCCTTCGAGGTAGCTGATCAACTTGAAGCGGTACTCCACGTTGCCCTCCATGCGTATCTCGCCGATGCGGTCGAAGGCGATCAGCGGTGCGCTGTACGATCCCGGTCCGATGGAGCGGGCACGCCAGGCACGCAGACCGTTGGCCCCGCCCACGAAGAAGCTGCTCTCGAAGGGTAGCACACCGAGGTTGCCGTACGGTACACCGAACCCGCCGGCCGCACGGAAGGCCACGCTGCTCTTGGAGTGGATGATGTGGAGCCAGCGCAGGTCGGCATCCACCTTGACGTATTCCGCGTAGCGTACACCTGCCACGGTGTTGA
>CAZQFG010000198.1:0-5439 GCA_964592515.1 uncultured Chryseobacterium sp.
TGCAACAAGCGCGCGGTGCTGGAGCCGCTGGTGATCGCGCTGGCGCCCTTCGCGCCGCACATCGCCGAGGAGTTGTGGGAGAAGCTGGGCCATACCACGAGCGTCACCATCGCCCCCTGGCCCCAATGGAGCGCCGAGCACCTGGTGGAGGACAGCTTCAGCTACCCCATCAGCTTCAACGGCAAGACCCGCCTGCAGCTGGAGTTCCCCATCGCGCTGGATGCCAAGGCGGTGGAGGCTGCCGTATTGGCCAACCCCGAGGTGCAGGCCCGGCTGGAAGGCAAGCCGCCCAAGAAAGTGATCGTGGTGCCCAAGCGCATCGTGAATATCGTGGTGTAAGTGCCTGTTTGTTAATGGGTTGCGTGATGTGCGTAGGGCCCGGGAACGCGCAGCATGCGACACGTTAGCACGTAGCGTGCAACAAGCGTGTCGGCCACCGCGCGGTCTAGCTCTGATCGGCACGTACCTTGCGATATGGCCGGCATGGCACGCACTACCACCTTTATTCTGGCCGGTCTGAGCCTGCTCACCATGAGCTTCGCGCAGACCGAGCGCCCCATGCACAGCACCGAGGGCAACCCGTCCGCTCCTGTGCGCGAGATCTACCCGCTGCGCACGCTTCAGCACAATGCCTTCAAGCCCGGCGAGAAGCTCACTTACGTGGTGCACTACGGCTGGGTGAATGCCGGTGAGGCCGTGGTGGAGCTGAAGGAAAGTCCCCGAGACATCAATGGCCGTAAGGTGTGGCACGCCGTGGGCCGCGGTCGCAGTTTGGGCGCCTTCAACACCTTCTACAAGGTGGATGACCTGTACGAGAGCTACTTCGATGCACAGGGTGTGTTCCCCTGGGTGTTCATCCGCCGCGTGAGCGAGGGTGGCTACGAGTTCAGCCAGGACTATGCCTACCGCCAGCAATACCGCGAGGTGCTCACGCAGGAGAAGAAGACCCATGCCGTGCCCGGCAGCGTACAGGACATGCTCAGCGCCTTCTACTACGCCCGCACGCTCGATCTGAGCAATGCCAAGGTGGGCGATGTGTTCGTGATCGATACCTTCCTGGACAACGAGCTGTGGCCCCTTCGCATGCGCTACATGGGCAAGGAGACCGTGAAGCTGCGCAACGGCAAGTTCCGCTGCATGAAGTTCCAGCCCGTGGTGCAGGAAGGTCGCGTCTTCAAGGGCAACGACGACCTCAATGTGTGGATCACCGACGATGGCAACCGCATCCCGGTGCTCGCGCAGGCCAAGGTGCTCGTGGGTTCCATCAAGATGGAGCTCACCGCCTACGAAGGGCTCGTGCATCCGATCGCCAAGATGTAACAACGGTTTTCCACGGTGCACCCGTGGTAATACGGACAACACCCCGAACAACCGTTCGGGGTGTTGTGCTTTCTTGCCCCTCCATGAAGCGTTGGGTGAAGTGGACGGCCTTGGCAGTGCCTGTGCTGGCCATCGGTTATGTGTGGATCGGGGTGGATGTGCGGCCGCATGTGGAGTACGTGCCCGAGGAAGTGGTGGAGGAGGTGGACAGTACCCTCCTGCCACCCGATGTCTACGGCATACCCATGTCCGGCTTCACACTGGTGGAAGGCAAGGTGAGACCCGGTGCCACCTTCGGCGATCTACTGGCCGAGCACGGCGTGCCCATGACCACGGTGCACGCCCTGGTGGAGGAGGCCGCCCCGCATTTCGATGTGCGTCGATTCCGGAGCGGGCACCCCTATGCCTTCATTTTTTCCGCGGACAGTGCGAAGCGCCCGACCTATTTCGTCTACGAGGCCGACCGCGTGGAGTACGTGGTGTTCGGACTGGAGGATAGCCTGCACGTAAGGGTGGGCCATCGCCCGGTGACCACCACCGAGCACCAGATCGCCTGCACGGTAACAGGCGCCTTGTACAACGACCTGGCCCGCGCCGGTGCCGATCCCGCGCTGGCCATGCAGCTCGCCGAGGTGTTCGCCTGGACGGTGGATTTCTACCGGATCCAGAAGAACGACGTGTTCACCGTGGTCTACAGCGAAGAGACCGTGGATGGGCATCGTCACGGCGCACCACGCATACTGGCGGCCCGCTACAACAGTGGTGGCCGCATCAAGGAGGCGTTCCGGTTCGGCGAAGGGAAGTCCACGCAGTACTACGATGGGGAGGGCAACAGTCAGCGCAAGGCTTTCCTGAAGGCGCCGCTGAAGTTCAGCAGGATATCCTCAGGCTTCAGTGGCCGCAGGTTGCACCCGGTGCAGAAAGTGATGAAGGCCCACTTGGGCACCGACTATGCCGCGCCGTACGGCACCCCCATTCTGGCCGTGGGCGATGGTGTGGTGGAGAAGGCCGGACGTACCGGCGGCAACGGCAACTTCGTGAAGATCCGCCACAACGGCACCTACAGCACGCAATACCTGCACATGCGCAAGATCCTTGTGCGGCAGGGACAGCGCGTGAGCCAGGGCGATGTGATCGGCGAGGTGGGCAGCACCGGCCTGGCCACGGGTCCGCATGTGTGCTTCCGCTTCTGGAAGAACGGCGTGCAGGTGGACCACCGCAAGGAGGAGTTCCCCAGTGCAGAGCCGGTGGCCAAGGAACAACGGCCCGCCTTCGACCGGCTGCGTGATTCACTCGGCACCCGGCTGGATGAGGCCGAGTTGGCCCTGGCCCAAGGCCGATTGGTCAATTTCTAACCTCCCGCAAAGGCACGGATGCCCGAGTAGGTATGGGTGCCTCCGGTGCGCACTTGTGTGGCCTGCAGCAGTGCCTTGGCCAGCACATCATGCGGCATGGGCTTGTAGCGTGCAGGCAGCAACGGGGCGAACAGCTTTCCAAGGGCGATGCCGATGCGCTCCCCGGTGCGTTTCTCCACACGGGGTCCGGTCAGGATGGATGGATGGAACACATGCAGCACGGGGAGGTCCAGTGCCTTCAATTCCTGTTCCATTTCACCCTTCACCCGGTTGTAGAACACGCGTGACCCGGCGTCCGCACCAATGGCGCTTACCACGCAGAACACTGGAACGCCTTGTGCCTTGGCCCATCGCCCAAGTCCCACCACGAGGTCCTTGTCCACATGGATGAACTTCTGTTGATCGCCGCCCACATTGCCAATGGTGGTGCCCAGACAGCAGATCACGGCATCCACGGGTTCGTTGTGCAAGGCCTGTAACAGGTCGGGGTGCGTCCATTCCCTCAGCTTGGGGTGGGTGATCCCCAGTGGGCGCCTTGCCACAACGATCACCCGGGAAAAGCGGTCGTCCCCAAGGGCGGACCGAAGCGTGGTACTGCCGATGAGGCCGGTGGCCCCGGTGATGAGCAGGGTTGTGGACATGAACGAAAGGTAGTGGCCTTGACAAGAGTACATGATCACATTATGTTTGCAGAATAAACAAGTTTACAATGAACACAGAACTGACCCCTCAGGAAAGTCTTCGCCTCATTGAAGGCATGATCGGACAGGCGCGCCGCAGCTTCAGTCGCATGAGCTTCTATTTCCTTCTTTGGGGAGTGCTTCTGATAGGCGCCATGGTGGCTACCTACCTGCTTCGCTACAACACCAGCGGCTGGCAGTATGGTGCGCCATGGGGCGTAGCAGGTGTGCTGGGCGGCCTCGTTAGTGCCATCCACGGGGCCCGGGAGGGCAAGAGGGAGCAGGTGAGCAATCCAATGGACAGTACGATCGGGTGGTTGTGGGGTTCTTTTGTCATCACCATGTTGTTGCTCATCGCCTTAACGGTGACCGGACGGGCCGATACCACAGTGGCCATCACTATGCTCACGGGCCTGCCCACCTTCATCACCGGGCAGATCATGCGCTTCAGGCCCCTTCAATTTGGAGGCGTCATCTTCTGGGTGGTCGGGGTGGCCATGATGCTGCTCGACAGCGCCTTGGCCACATTGGTGCTTTACTGCACTGCGATGGTCCTGGGCTACATCCTGCCAGGGATCCTGCTCAAACGCCACGAGGATGGGCTTCGCGCCGCTTGATCCCGTGCTGCACAACCAGCTGCGGCTGGCGGTGGTCAGTCTGCTCATTGCGGTGGACGAGGCGGACTTCAATCACCTGCTCGAGCGGACCGGTGCCACGCGGGGGAACCTCAGCGTGCAGCTCACCAAGTTGAAGGAGGCCGGATATGTGGAGATCATCAAGGGCTACAAGGACAACTACCCCAATACGCGCTGCAGTTTGACCAAAGCGGGGATCAAGGCCTTTGACGCGTACGTCCAGGCCATTAAAGGGTATCTCGGTCCATAAGGCCCATTTCGTCGGATCCAAAGTGGTCTTGGTCGGATCGTTGAAACCAAGGACCGAAGGCCCCGTTCACAAGGTCATTCAAACCAAAGACCATGGAACCGAAACACCGCACCCTCCTCCAGGCCGCTGTGCTGCTGGCCCTGCTCGCTGTGATCGTTTACAACTACGAACCGCCTGTCGATCAGTTATCGGCCACCACGGTGCAAAGCACCAGGTGACACTGGCGCTCTTCACCGCTTGATGAAGATGTAGCCGCCTTTCCCGGCGCCCCACACCTGTTCTCCGGCAGCGTTCCAACCGCGGTCCCAGCTGACCATGCGGTCGCGCCGCAGAACGACCTCGCTAGTGGTGTATGAGGCGTTGTTCCGCGTGCTGGGGCATTCATGTCCGCGTGTGCTGCCCTCGTAAACGGCACCCCGTCGCACCAGTGTGATATCGCAGCCATCAAGCGCTTCAAGCGAGTCCTTGGGGAGCTGTTCCAGCTTCACCAGGTCCGCATAGGCACCATACCACGCCGCTCCCCCCTTGATGGTGAATATGGTGCTGGTGAACGTGCTGTCGTTCACCTGTTTCACGTGATAGACGCGCTGCCGGTAAGGTTTGGCCTTGCTGCTGGCCATGGCCTGTTCCACATAGAACCACGCGCCATCCTTGCGCTTTGGCCAAATGCGCACCATCTCCAGTTCGATCTCGAAATAGCTGGTGTCGGCTTTCGCCTGTGCGGCACTGGTGTATGAGCCGGCCATGGTGTAGGCCAGTTCCTCCAGTTGGCGCGTGCGCTGGGCCAGGGAACTGACAGGTAATATCAGGAGCGCGAGGAGAATGAGGCGCATCACGCAAGCAAGTTAGCCCTCCGCCTCCACCCACATGCCGTGTTCCTTGATCAAACCGATCAGCTCGTCCACGGCATGTTCGCTGGGCACGTTGCGCTTCACCACTTCCTTCTCGCGGTACAGTGTGATGACGCCAGGGCCGGTGCCCACGTAACCGAAGTCGGCATCGGCCATCTCTCCTGGGCCGTTCACGATGCAGCCCATGATGCCGATCTTGACGCCTTTGAGGTGGCTGGTCCGCGAGCGGATCCTGGCCGTGGTCTCCTGCAGGTCGAAGAGCGTGCGGCCGCAGCTGGGGCAGCTGATGTACTCGGTCTTGCTGGTGCGGGTGCGGGTGGCTTGCAGGATGCCGAAGGCCGTGCGGCA
>CAZQFG010000199.1:0-5437 GCA_964592515.1 uncultured Chryseobacterium sp.
TGGTTCGCACCCAAGGCCACGGTATTGCTGACCATTGCCACTGCAGTGCTCGCAGCTGAGTTCCTCATCGTATTCATTCAGACCAAGGCCATTATCCCTCAACTCCATAAAGGGGTCCGCTACTTCTACATGACCCTTGGTCTCTGCGTTGCCTTGGAGGTAATGGAATTCCCGTTGCTGGCGTACAAGGCTACCCAGGTCATTTCAGGAGCATTCGCGACCTACCTGATCATCATGGTGTTCATGGTTTGGAACAAAGGATCGCGACAAGCCGGCTATTTCCTGATCGCATGGTCGGTCTTCCTTATAGGCACGGTAATGTTCGTCATGAAGGACATGGGCTTCCTTCCCTACAACTCATTCACACTGTACACCATGCCCCTGGGCTCCGCCATCGAAGGCGTGCTCCTTTCCTTCGGTCTGGCCGACCGCATCAACATCCTGCGCCGCGAAAAGGAACGGTCGCAGGCGGAGGCTCTTACGGCGCTGCAAGAGAACGACCGTCTGGTGCGCGAACAGAACGCATTGTTGGAGGACAAGGTGAAGCAACGCACGGCGGCCTTGCAGGAAAGCAACGAGCATTTGAAGCGGACCCAGGCACAGCTGGTAAGTGCCGAGAAGATGGCGTCGCTCGGTCAACTGACCGCGGGCATTGCGCACGAGATCAACAACCCGATCAACTTCATCACGAGCAATATCGCACCCTTGCGTCGCAACATCGGTGAGATCGTGGACGTGATGGAAGCCTACCGCCGCGTGACACCAGAACTGGCCGCTGAACAACTGACCGCGCTGAAAGCACAAGAGCAAAAGCTCGGTATTCAGGAATCGATCGAGGAGCTCGGCGACATCATCAACAGCATCGCCGAAGGATCCTCGCGCACGGCAGAGATCGTCCGCGGACTGCGCAACTTCTCGCGTCTCGACGAATCTGACCTGAAGGATGCCGACCTCAATGAAGGACTGCGCAGCACCCTTGCCGTGCTTCAGCCCCAGTTCAAGGACAAAGTGGAGTTCGGTCTTGAACTCGGCGACCTGCCCAAAGTGGAGTGCTTCCCGGGCAAAGTGAACCAAGTGTTCATGAACGTGCTGACCAATGCGGCACAGGCCACCATGGAGCGCATGGAGGGCCGGGCGCGTGAGGTCAAAGTGACCACGCGCCAGCTGGACGATGCCGTGGAGATCGCCATCAACGACACCGGCGTCGGCATGACACCGGAAGTGAAACAGCGCATTTTCGATCCCTTCTTCACCACCAAACCCGTTGGCGAAGGGACCGGCCTGGGCCTCGCGATCGTGTTCGGCATCATTGAGGACCACCATGGCCAGATCACCGTGGAAAGTGAGCCCGGTGTAGGCACAACCTTCCGCATCTTCCTACCGATCCGTCAACACCGCCTGCAAGAACTGCGCGCATGAACCTGAACATCGACAACCGTATCCGTGTACTCTTCGTGGACGACGAAGAGAGCAACCTCAAGGCATTCAAGAGCACGTTCCGTCGTGATATGGACGTGCTGCTGGCCATGTCCGGCCGGGAAGCTTTGGAGATCCTGGAACGTGAGACCGTTCATGTGATCATTTCGGACCAACGTATGCCGGGCATGACGGGCGATACCTTCCTGGCCGTTGCCAAGGAACGCCACCCGAAGGCCATGCGTATGCTCCTTACGGGCTACGCGGACCTTGAAGCCGTGGTTTCCGCGGTGAACCAAGGGGGCATTTACGCATACGCCACCAAGCCTTGGGACGAGAATGACCTGCGCCTGCGCATCCAGCAAGCGTACGAGATCCAACAGCTGCGCGAGTCCAAGGAACATTTGTTGAACCAGTACCAGCAGGTGTTCGAGGTATCCGGCGACCCCATCGTTATCGTGGACCACAGTGGCCGGCTGATCGATGCCAATCCGGCATGTGCCAAGCTTCTGGGAAATGACCTGGCTAAACTCCGGGGAAGCACGTTCACTGAGTACCTGGAAGACCCGAAGGCACTCGTCCGCACATTACGTTCCAAGCGAAAAGGGAACGCGTTCATCAACGTGGACCTGACACTTCGCACTCCTGACGGAAGCGTGATCGACTGCCTGATGACCGCGACCTACCTGGGCCATCAGCGCGAAGGCCGTCAGCTGTTCCAAGCGGTGATCAAGGACGTGACCGACCGCAAAAAGGAGGAGAAGCGCCTTCGCCAGTTGAACGCCCAATTGGACCAACGTGTGAACGCGCGCACCGGTCAACTGCTGGAGGCACTGGAGGACATCGGCTCATTCTCCTACACTGTGGCACACGACCTGCGCTCACCGCTCAAGAACATAGCGGCCATGAGCGAAATGCTACGCGCCCAGATGCAGGATGCCAGTGGCGTGGAGGAATTCGCCGAATTCGCGGAGCGGATACACCGCAGCTCCGAACGCTTGCTCGAACTGGTGGATGACCTGCTCCGTTTTTCGCAGACCAACACCCGCGAGATGGAGAAACGCGAACTGGACCTGCACGAATTGATCGATACGGTGATCCGCGATCAAGTGTCTGAGGACAGGAAAGAACAGATCTCCGTGGATATTGATCCGGATGTGAAGATCATGGCGGATGCCCCCATGTTGAAGGTGGTCCTGCACAACTTGTTATCCAACTCGCTCAAGTTCACCCGTACCCAGCAACGCCCCAGAATCATCATCGGACACCGACGCGAAGGGGAACGTGATATCCTATTCGTTCGCGACAACGGCGTGGGCTTCGATGCCCGGCACAAGGACAAGGCCTTCGGCGTGTTCAAGCGTTTGCATGGCAGCGATCAGTTCGAGGGCACTGGCGTAGGCCTGGCCATCGTGCACCGGATCGTCTCGAAACATGGCGGTGAGGCTTGGGCGGAAAGCGCTGTGGGCGCTGGTGCCACCATCAGCATTGCGTTACCGCGCCATGGATCCAGTAAAGAGTTCGCACCGTTCATCAAGGTGGCATGAGCGCAACATGCAACCATTTCCCAGTAACTCGCGTAACACGACCTGAAACATCACCATCCATGAAACAACGTACCCGCACCCTCATTCTGAAAGCCCCCGGTTTCAGCCAGGAATGGTTGCTGCGCGGGTTCCTGTTGATCGGCACCTTGGGCATGGCCGCCATGATGTACGCCCAAGGTCGGCTCGTTGACCAGCGCGACCAAGCTGAAGGTTGGTACCTTCCCGTTCACGGCCATGTGATGATCGATGGCAAGAACGCGGAGGGCTTCGAACTGACATTGTACAAGGACAACCAGCTGATCGGCCCCGTAAAACCAGGCAAGAAGGGCAAGTTCGAGCTAAGCTTGGACATTGATCAGATGTACACGCTCGTAGTGACCAAACCGGGCTACGAGATGAAAGTGATCTACATTGATGCCAGCCTACCCAAGGACCTGGTGACCTATCCGGACTACGAGTGTTTCCTGAGCCTTGTGCCGGTAAATGCACGCAACATCGATCCGTTCTACACGGACTTCCCTGGCGCCATTGTCCGCTGGAACCCCGAAATGAACGGGTTCTACCACAGCGAACACTACCTCTCACACATCCAAACGCGGTTGGCAGGCTATGCCACTGCCACCTTCTAACGAAGGAAGATCTCCTCTCCCGCCTTACAAAACACACGAACCAAGGCAGGGAAGAGCAACAAGGCGGGCCCGTAAGCCCGCCTTGTCCATTTCAATTGTACCGTTATCGATCAGTGCTGATCGTAGTCCACCACCACGCGTGCGCTGCGGGGATGTGTCTGGCAGGTCAGCACGTAGCCATCGGTCACCTCATCGTCGGTAAGGGCGTAGTTCATGGCCATCTCGACCTGGCCCTCCACCACCCGGGCCTTGCAGGTGCAGCACACGGCTCCTTTGCAGGCGTAGGGCACGTCGAGCCCGGCGTCCAAGGCCACGTCCAGAATAGCATCGCCCTTTGCCGCGATCTGTAGCTCGTGTTCGCGACCATCAATGATCACCTTCACGCTGGACATACCGGAGAAATCCGTTGTGGAGCCATGCGAATGGTCCGCCTCCTTCTTCGCTTCAGGAGAGACCGGCGTAGTGAAAAGCTCGATGTGGATGTGCTTCTTGTCCACCCCGGAAGCCTCCAACGCTTCGCTCACGTTCACCATCATCTGCTCGGGACCGCAAATGAAGAACTCCTTGTCGAGCCCATCGGTAACGAACCGGGCCAGCAGCTGGCGGGCCTTCTCGTTGGTTATGCGGCCATTGAACAAGGCATCCTCGTCCATCCCCTTGGTGAGGATGTGGTGCACGGCCAACCGTTCGCCATACTGGGCGGTGAGCTCCTGTAAGCGTGTGCGGAATATGATCCGATCGGTATCCGTATTCCCGTAAAACAGGGTGAAGCGGCTGTTCGGCTCAGTGCGCAGAACGGTCTTCAGGATACTGAGGATGGGCGTGATGCCACTACCGGCGGCGAAGGCCACGAAATGGCGGGAGCGGGAAGCCTCGAGCGGAGTAGTGAAGCTGCCCATCGGGGTCATCGCCTCGATGTGCATCCCCGGCTTCAGCTTTTCCACAAGCTGGGTGCTGGCGCGCCCACCGGGAACCCGCTTCACGGCGATGCGGAGATGGTCAACGTCCAGCGGGGAACTACAAATGCTGTACGACCGACGCAATTCCTCGCCGTTCACGGTAAGCTTCAGTGTGACGTATTGGCCATGCGAGAACCGGAAATCCTCACGCAGCTCAGCGGGGACCCGGAAGCCGACCACGATGGCATCAGGGGTCTCCTGGTGAACACTTTCAACTTCAAGGGAATGGAACCGGGCCATGCGTTGGGTTGTCATTGGGGCGGCGAAAATAGGGGTCTGTACCTGAGCGGGACCTGACGTGAACCACGAAGCGGCCCGGATCGTTCATTCCTGACACCGATCAGTTCCACTCCACTGCCCCCCTCTATCTTAGCCACCCAAGAGAACGCCATGACGGACGTAAAGAACCTGGAAGACCTTTTCCAAGCCAAGATCGACGCCGAGCAAAAGATCGAACCGAAGGATTGGATGCCTGATGCCTACCGGAAGAACCTGATCCGCCAGATCAGCCAGCATGCGCACAGCGAAGTGGTGGGCATGCTGCCCGAAGGCAACTGGATCAGCCGCGCTCCCAGCTTGAAGCGGAAAGCCATACTGCTCGCCAAAGTGCAGGACGAAGCCGGGCACGGCCTCTACCTCTACAGCGCCGTGGAGACCATGGGCACCAGCCGCGAACAGACCATCGACGACCTGCTCAGCGGGAAAGCCAAGTACAGCAGCATCTTCAACTACCCCACACTCACTTGGGCCGATATCGGTGCCGTGGGCTGGTTGGTGGACGGGGCTGCCATCATGAACCAGGTGATGCTGTGCCGCACCAGCTATGGCCCGTACGCCCGCGCCATGGTGCGCATCTGCAAGGAGGAGAGCTTCCACCAACGCCAGG
>CAZQFG010000200.1:0-5432 GCA_964592515.1 uncultured Chryseobacterium sp.
CGCGGCCTCCAGGTCCACGTCCAGCTCGAACTCCACGGTGATGGTGCTGCGGCCATCGCTGCTTACGCTGGTGAGCGTGCGAATACCCGCGATCCCGTTGATGCTCTCCTCCAGCACCTCGGTGATCTGGCTCTCGATGATGTCTGCGTTGGCACCCACGTAGTTCGTGGTCACCGTGATGATCGGCGGATCAACGCTCGGGTACTCTCGCACGCCGAGGAACCCGAAGCCGATAGCGCCGAAGAGCACGATCAGGATCGAGATCACCGATGCGAGCACCGGGCGGTTGATGCTGATGGAGCTGATGTTCATCGCGCGCTGTCGGCCTTGTTCGGTGCGGGGGCGTTGCGGATGGGCTGCACGGCGGCGCCGTCCTTCAGGGCCAGGAGGCCGCTCACGATCACGGTATCGCCGGGCTGCACGCCGCTGGTGAGCTGCACCTCCTCGGCGGTGCGGATGCCGGTCTGCACGCGGGCGCTCACGGCCTTGCCTTGCTTCATCAGCAGCACCTTCTGCCCCTGGATGTCGGGCACCAGCGCCTCGGCGGGCACCACCAGGGCATCGTTCATGCGCTCCAGCCGCACGTCCACCTTGGCGAAGGCGCCGGGCAGCAGGCGGCCGCCGCGGTTGTGGGTGCGGGCGCGCACCTTCACCGTGCGGGTGGTGGCGTCCACGCTGGGGTCCACGGCATACACTTCGGCGGCGTAGTGCGCGGTGTCGCCTTCCAGGAAGAAGTCCACCGCGGTGCCGGGGCGCAGTTCACGTCCATGCCGCTCGGGCACGGCGAACTCCAATTTGATGGGGTCGGTCTGCCGCAGCGTGGCGATGCGCGTGTTGGGGGCCACATACCCGCCCTCGCTCACCATACGCAGGCCCACGGTGCCGTTGAACGGCGCGCGGATGGTGCACTTGGCCACGCGGGCGCGCAGGTCGTCCACATCGGCCTGCAGGGCGGCCATCTGGGTCATGGCGGCATCGTACTGCTCCTGGCTGATGCCCTTCACGGCGAGCAGTTGCTTCTTGCGTGCCTCGTCGTCCTGCGCCAGCTTCAGGTTGGCCTCGGCCTTGCGCAGCTGGGCCTGCAGCTCATCGTCGTGGATGCGCACCAGCACCTGCCCGGCCGCCACGCCGCCGCCTTCCTGGAAGTTCAATGCCTGCACGCGGCCGGCCAGCTCGCTCACGATCTCCACCTCCTCGTTGGCCAGCAGCGTGCCGGTCGTTGTCAATCGGTTGTCCAATACGCCGGGCCGCAGCACGTGCACCTGCACGGCCATGGCCTGCATCGATGCGCCCTGGGGCGCCTGTTCCGCCTCGCCGCCACACGCGGTGAGCAACGCTACCGCAGCCAGCAGGGCGGCCCCGGTGCGTCCTGCGCCGCTGTTCATTACCGCTCGTCCTTCGGCGGTCCCCTTTCGCAGGAGCTTTCGTTCGTTCATGCCTGTACGCGCTTGCTCGTTACGGTGACGGGAAACTCCTCCTTGCGCAGGTTCTCCACGATCGCCATCAATTGCTTCATGAAGGCAGCGCGGTCGGTCTTCTTCACGCCCTTCATCACTTCGTCGTTCAGTTCCTCGTAGGCCTTGCGGATCGTGCGCACCACGGGCCGCGCCTTGGGGGTGAGCTTCACCAGGTGCTTGCGCCGGTCGCCTTCGCAGCTGCAGCGCTCCACGTAGCCGCGGTCGCCCAGATGGTCCAGGGCGCGGGTCATGCTCACCTTGTCCAGGTCCAGCCGGTCGGCCAGTTCCTGCTGGCTCCACTTGCCACCGCCCTCCTCGATCACCAGCAGCACATAGTACCAGCTGGTAATGTCCAGCTCCGCCAGCTTCTCCTGAAGCCGGGCGAAGTACTGGTGGGCCAGCACGGAGCACCAGAAACCGATGGAGGAGGTGGGCATGATCGTTCCGTTCGTAATGGTTACAAATGAAACCGTTCTAATGTTCGTCGCGTGCACGGCGATCGTTAATGATCGTCAAGCGCTGGTCCGGCGGGCCCTTGCCGCGACCGATGAGGCACTGACCGGCCGGACCGCGTCCAACGGACGTACCAGGCGTTCCGTCACGTTCTGGCGTAGCGCCACCACCACCTTGCCCGCATGATCGCAACACGAAAGAGACCCCGCACGAACTGGCGCGAGATCGGGTGGTGGGCCGCCCTGCTGGTGCTGATGACCGCGATATTGGTCCTGGCCACCTTGGCGAACGAGGGGTGAGCGCGGAGGAGGAGTGAACGAACCCACCGCCGCGGTGCACCGCGGCCGGCCTCTTCGTTCCGGCCCCTGCCGTGCGGGTCCGCTATCCCTGCGGAACGTGGCGCCGCCACGGCCTGTTCCGTTCCATGCACCCCCTCTTGTCGGCGCGTTCCGGTGAGGGCGCGCATATAGTGAATTTTCCGGACGTGGGCTTATGTACTTTTCACCTTGTGGGCGAATTTGTTGCTCGGTTCTTTTGGCCCCACGAACGAACCGAACGCCGAACGACCATGCCGCTCCAGGAAAAGCTCACCGCAACGGAACTCATTCAGGCCGAATGGCTCTTCAACGAGCACTTCCGGTTGAACAACCCGGAACGATCGCCGATCCAGAACACCCGCACCGCATGGCCATGGGACGAGCTGCTGCGGGTGCTCGACGACCACCACGATGTGGACGTGCAGGGCATCTATATCGACCATGGCCTGGCCGATGGGCGCTTCATCCCCGTGCTGGAGTTCTACTACGAGAAGCTCGACGGCGGCACGGCGATCAAGCCCGACAGCGCGTACATCTACGGGCACGGCGGCTTCCAGAAGATCACCGACGCACAGCGCAAGTCCCTGGTGGAGCGCTACATGACCGAGGTGCTGGTGAAGCGCAAGGCCACCTCCGACTTCGTGCCGCTGCGCATCAACGATGAGCCGCGCGATCCGCGCGGCACCAGCTACCCCTTCGAGGGCAAGGTGTTCAAGCTGCTCAGCGACAATCCCAACGGATCGGCGCGCTCGTTGGTGATCTCATGCATCAGCGCCGAGGCCACCTATGCCGAGCTGGGCGGTGTGGGCAACGAACCCGAGTTCCGCCATGTGCTCTGCATGCACGTTTCGCGCCCGCGGCTGGTGGACGGTGCACTGGTGATGGTGGACCTGCTGGACGACAAGGACCATGGCACCTTCGCCTACAAGGCCATGGACCTGGGTGGGCTGTGCCCGCCCAACTGCACCAGCGGCAGGCCCTGACCGGTGCCTGCTGGATCGTGTATGTTCGTGCACATGTCGCTGCAGACCATTGTGTACATGCGCCTTGCCGCCATCCTCCTGGCCCAGTGCGTGGCCTTCGTGAGCAGCCTGTGTGTGCCCCGTGGCCACACCACGCCGCTCCGCTGGGTGCAGCTGCTGTTGGGTATCGAGCTGGTGAACGAATCCGTGTGCGCGTGGGCGGGCATCAAGGGCATCAACAACTCCATCCTCGTCAACCTCTACCAACCCTTGGAGATGGTGCTGTTGCTGGTGTTCTTCAGTGAGTGGAGGCCCCAGTGGCGCACCTGGCTGGCAGGGGTGGGCGCAATGGGCCTGGCCGCGTGGGCGGTGCTGTGGGTGCTCAACGATCCCTGGTCGTTCCTGATCACCGAGGCGGTGCTGATCACGGCCCTGCTCCAGACCGCCGTGATCCTGGTGGCCCTGTGGCACCTGGCCGAGCACAGCGAGCGGCCCCTCTGGCACGAGCCCTACTTCTGGTTCCTGCTCGGCAACTTCGCCTACTTCGGCGGGGTGTTCCCCATCATCGGTCCGCTGCGGCAGTTGGAGACCAACTCGCCCATGATGGCCTTCAACCTCTTCATCATCATCAGCATCCTTGCCGTGCTGCGTTCGCTGCTCACGGCCACCGCCTGCCTGCTGATGCGCCACCAGGCCCTGCACCCCCGCACCCCATGAACAACGAGGCACAACTGGCCGTGACCGTGGTGGTGGGCACCCTGCTGCTGCTGCTGCTGCTGGGCACGGTGGTGTTGCTGCTGGTGGTGAGCAGCCGGCGCGTGCACCGCCACCGGGCCGAGCTGGTGGAGGCCGACCTGCGCCGTGAGCAGGAGCTGCTGAAAGCGGAACGCGAGGCCACGCGCTTTACCCTGCACGAGTTGGCCGCCGAACTGCACGACAATGTGGGCCATCTGTTCACCGTGGCACAGAAAGGGGTGGAGCTGTTGATCATGGAAGGCAACAAGGATGAACGCCTGTTCGCCGTGCGCGAGACAATGGAACTTGGCTCGTCCGAAGTGCGGCGCCTGGGTCGCGACCTGAACACCGATCTGTGGAAGCAGCGCACGCTGGTGGACGCCATCAACACCGAAGCGGAGCGCATCGAGCGGATAGGGGTGATGAACGTGAGCGTGCAGGTGGAGGGCGAAGCGCCCAAGCTACCACCGGGGCATACCACCATCCTGTTCCGCGTGCTGCAGGAGATGGTGAACAACGCGCTGAAGCACAGTCGCGCGCGGGACTTTTCCTTCACCGTGAACGGTGGGCCCGCGTGGAGCATCGTGGTCTCCGACAACGGCAAGGGCTTCGACCCGGCCACCACGAAAGACAATGGCGGCATGGTGAACATTGGCAGTCGCTGCGCACTGATCGGCCTGCAGGCCGTGTGCGATACGGCCCCCGGCAAGGGCTGCGTATGGACCCTGACACCCCTTCCTGAACATGGTACATAAGGTAGCGATGGTGGACGACCACCACCTGGTGCGCAATGGGCTGGTGGCCATCGTGAACAGCTTGGGCGGATACAAGGTGACCCTGGAGGCCGCCCACGGTCGTGAACTGGTGGAGGCCTTGGAGGGCGGCCGTGTGGAGACGCCGCGCATCGCCATCGTGGACCTGAACATGCCCGTGATGGACGGCTATGAGACCATTGAATGGTTGCGGGCCAACCGTCCCAGGGTACTGCCACTGGCGCTCACCTTCGATGCCACCGACGAGGCCCTGCTGAAGGCCGTGCGCCTGGGTGCCCGCGGATTCCTGCTGAAGAACGCGCGGCCGGAGGTGCTGAAGAACGCGCTGGACTCGTTGGTGGACTTCAACTTCTACTACTCCAACGAGATGCAGATGACCATGCGCGAGCATCCCGGGCTGCGCACAAGGCAGGAGGTGGAGCGAGAACGGGTGATGGAACAGCTGTCGCCGCGCGAACTGGAGTTCCTGCGGCTGCTGTGCGCGCCGGAGGAGCATACCTACGAACAGATGGCCACCATCATGGGCCTGCACCGCCGCTCAGTGGACAACTACCGGATGATGCTCTTCGATAAGCTGGGCGTGAAGAGCAAGACCGGCCTGGTGCTCTTCGCCATGCGCTGGGGCCTGGGGCCGAATGATACGCGGTAGGGGCCCCGGCGTCTCTCCCGAGGTTGACCGTTGGGCCTTGGAGAGACGCCGGATAACCGCCGCACACGCGCATGCTTCCCGCGCGG
>CAZQFG010000201.1:0-5408 GCA_964592515.1 uncultured Chryseobacterium sp.
CGGAACATCGATGGCAGATGGCCTCTACAGCGAGGAACAAGAACTTGCGGACCTTGCGAACGCAATGTCCCCCCGAAGGGCCGACCATTCCATTGAGATCAGGAATCCGTCAATTCCGACGGCACTGCGCAGGAGATCGTTCCGCGAGATGACCGCAAGAGCAAGCTTGGCATTGGCAGCGAAAGCCGGTCCGCGGATCGGACAACGCTTCAGATCAGCAAGATCAGGTGTGTGCTAACGCTGGAAGTCGTCGTAGAGCAGATACTTCGAGCGCACTTTCATGAACGCTTGCAGCGCTGGCTGCCACGAGGCCCTGATGGTGTCCTCGTCCTCGCCGCGAAGGATCCGTTCGCGCAGGTCGGTGCCCCCTGCCAGCTTATCAATAAAGTGGTTGGCAAGAAAGAACGTACCCTTGTCCGGTGCTTCGCGGTACAGACCGATCAGCCAATGCAGGCGGACCCTGCGCTCCATGCGGCTCTGGAACGAACCGAAGGCGCGCAGATCGATACCCGTGCACGCCTTGCCCGAATGGGGCGGGTCCTTGGCACCAGGCATGGAACGCGGTATGAACTGGAACTGGCCGACCGGATTGCCGGGATAGCCGATGCACTGGAACGGTTGTTCCGTGCCACGCCCCACGCTCACCACCGTTCCCTCGAACAGGCCGAGCGATGGATACAGGTACACCGCGCTCATGTTGGGCAGGTTCGGTGAAGGGCGCACCGGCAATTGGTACATCACATCGTGATCATAGCCTGTGCAAGACACCACGAACAGATCGCAACGCAAACCGCCCTTCAACCAGCCTTCACCGTTGATCATGCCTGCATACTCTCCCACCGTCATGCCATGCACCAACGGCACCGGGTGCATGCCCACGAACGAGGTGTGGGCGCGGTCAAGCACCGGACCATCCACATAGAACCCATTGGGGTTCGGGCGGTCAAGCACCACCACGGCCTTGCCATTTTCCGCAGCCGCCTCCATGATGTAGTGCAGGGTGCTGATGTAGGTGTAGAACCGCACACCGACATCCTGGATATCGAACACCAGCACATCCACATTGGCCAACTGCTCCGGCGTGGGTTTCTTGTTGGCCCCGTAAAGCGAGACCAAGGGCAACTTAGTGCGTGCATCACGCCCGTCCTTCACGTGCTCACCAGCATCAGCCTCCCCGCGGAAACCATGCTCCGGAGCGAACACGTTCACCACGTTCACCTGCTGTGCGAGCAATGTGTCCACCAGATGCGTTCGGCCCACCATGCCCGTTTGGTTGGTGACCACGGCCACCCTGCGGCCTGTCAAACGCGGCAGATATTCGGCTATACGCTCGGCGCCAACATGTATGTCCACCGGGCCGTGTGACACCAGTACGGGAGCCTGGGCGAAACCCCCGGCAGCAAAGGCACCGGACACCAAAAGGAGGGCCGCTATCTTCGTCGGCCTGCGCAAAAGGCCGTCACTCGTGTCGTTCGCCCACTTCATTGCCCAACGCATCCTGCGGCCCGAAAAAGACGCCTCACAGGGCTTTTCACGACCGATCGTTTCCATAGCGGTACTGGGTATCGTGGTGGGCATGGCCGTTATGATCCTTACGGTGGGCATTACACGGGGCTTTCAGCGCGAAGTGCGGACGAAGGTAACCGGCGCTGGAGGGCACCTGCAGATCACCGCCTTGCGGCAGAGCGACCCGAAAGAGACGCCACGTATTCCCATCGACCAGGACTTCTACCCCGCACTGGACACCGTGCCGGGCATCGCGCATATCCAGATCTATGCCACCAAGGCGGGCATCATCGAGACCGACGAGGAGATCCAGGGCGTGGTGGTGAAAGGCGTTGGCGCCGACCACGACTGGAGTTTCCTGCAACAACACTTGGTGACAGGTACGGTGCCGGCCATCAACGATGAGCGCCGGCCGATCGACCTGCTCCTCTCCCGCTACCTCGGCGACCGGCTGCGGATCGGTGAGAACGACACCATAACGGTATACCTCGTGAAGGGCCGCGACGACATCAGGCCGCGGAAGTTCAGGGTCTGTGGCATCTACGAGACGGGGATCGAACAGATCGACCACCAGTTGGTGTACATCGACATCGGGCACCTGCAACGCTTTTCGCAATGGGGCTTGAAGGCGGAGGTCGCCGTGGATGATAGGCTTGCCAATGGCACTGTGAACGTGGAAGGCCTGGCCTTTGGTGGCGACCATACCTATTCCTACTCTTGGCCCGGCACGGACCTCTATGGTCGTGGTCCGCATACCATCAACCTTGGCGAAAGCGACACCACGTTGACGCTGGTCGTGAGCGACGAGAGCGGCACCTTGCCCGATACGGCCTGGGTCCACATACGGGCGGCAGAGGGGCAACTCAGCGTGGAACGCGGAGGAACGGGCGGAACACACACGCGTTACTGCGGAGGCTTCGAGGTGGCCTTGGACCGTTACGAGGACCTGGTGCGCATGGACGACCTTGTCTATGAGAAATACCTGCCCACCGAACTGCGTACGCTGAGCGTAAAGGACCGCTTCCCCGAACTGTTCACGTGGCTCGAGCTTTTGGACAAGAACGTGGTGGTGGTGATCATCCTGATGATCCTGGTATCCATCATCAACATGACCTCTGCGTTGCTCATCATCATTCTGGAGCGCACCACCATGATCGGCATCCTCAAGGCCTTGGGCGCCGGGGACCGTGCGTTGCGCCGCATCTTCCTGATCGATGCGGCCTACATCCTGGGCATCGGCATTGTGCTGGGCGATGCGTTGGGCATCGGGCTCGCCTACGTTCAACAACGCTTCGGCATCGTGAAGCTCCCGGTTGAAACGTATTATGTGGACACCGTTGTGATCGACCTCGACCTCTGGCCCATTCTCCTGCTGAACCTCGGCACACTGGCGGTTTGTGTATTGGCCCTATTACTGCCGAGCATGCTTGTATCACGCATCGCACCGGCGCGCGCCATCCGCTTTACCTGAGCGGGCCGAAAGGCCGGGATTACCTTTGACCATCGCATCCGCACGCATTCCATGAAGATCCACGAGAACATCCTCAGTACCATTGGCAACACGCCCATGGTGAAGTTGAACCGCCTGGTGAAGGACGTAGAGGCCACCGTACTTGCAAAGGTGGAGACCTTCAATCCCGGCAACAGCATCAAGGACCGCATGGCGATCAAGATGATCGAGGACGCGGAGAAGGACGGTCGTTTGAAACCGGGCGGCACCATCATCGAAGGCACCAGCGGCAACACCGGAATGGGCCTGGCCATCGGCGCCATCATCAAGGGCTACAAGTGCATCTTCACCACCACCGACAAGCAGAGCCGCGAGAAGGTGGACATCCTGCGCGCTTTCGGTGCTGAAGTGATCGTGTGCCCCACCAACGTGGACCCCGAGGACCCGCGCAGCTACTACAGTGTTTCCTCGCGCCTGGAGCGCGAGGTGCCCAACAGCTGGAAGCCGAACCAGTACGACAACCTGAGCAACTCGCAGGCGCACTACGAGAGCACTGGCCCCGAGATCTGGGAACAGACCGGAGGCAAGGTGGACCACCTGGTGGTGGGCGTGGGCACCGGCGGCACCATCAGTGGCACCGGCAAATTCCTGAAGGAGAAGAACCCCAACCTGAAGATCTGGGGCATCGACACCTATGGCTCCGTCTTCAAGAAGCTGAAAGAGACCGGCATCTTCGATAAGAACGAGATCTACCCGTACATCACCGAAGGCATCGGCGAGGACTTCGTGCCCGCCAACGTGGACATGGACCTCATCGACCACTTCGAGAAAGTGACCGACCGCGATGCCGCCATCATGACGCGCCGCATCGTGAAGGAGGAGGCCATTTTCGTGGGAAACAGCGCGGGCAGCGCCATGGCCGGCCTGCTGCAGCTGAAGGACCATTTCAAGAAAGGTGAAGTGGTGGTGGTGATCTTCCACGATCACGGCACGCGCTACGTGGGCAAGATGTTCAACGACGACTGGATGCGCGAACGCGGTTTCCTTGTCGAAGAGAAGCCCACCGCCGGCGATCTGTTGAAAGGCAAGGACCTGCAGCTGCTCAGCGTGGAAGCTGATGAGCCGGTGCTGATGGCCATCGAGAAGATGCGCAAGCACAACATCGACCAGTTGCCCGTTATGGAGCATGGCAAGCCCGTGGGCACCATCACCGATGCCCGCCTGTTCGACGCGATCCTGGAGGATGCCGAAGTGCGCCACCAGAAAACCCGCACCGTGATGGGACCCGCCCTGCCGGTGATCGGCCTGGACGCCACATTAGAAGAGGTGGCAGCGAAGCTGGGGAACGGTAGTCCCGCCGTGTTGGTTGAACAACAGAACGGTTATGGGATCCTGACGAAGCAGGATATCATAGGGAAGTTGAAATAAGACGATCGGCCATGCCCGAACTCTGCCGCTTCTATGGGATCATCATCCGGATGTATTTCATGGACCACAACCCACCGCACTTTCACGCGGAATATCAAGGCCAGCGCGCCGAGTTCGACATCCGCACCCTTGAACTGATCGCAGGATCATTGCCAGGGAGGGCGCACGCCCTTGTGCTGGAATGGGCTTCCATCCATCGCTCAGAACTACTGACCAACTGGAACCGTGCAGTGGAAGGTGAACTTCCTGCGCCGATCGATCCATTACCTTAGTTGCATGAACACGGTCGTCAAGGTCATTCCCCTAACCGAGAACCGGTTGCTCCTGACCTTCGCGGATGGCTTCCAAGCGGAGGTCGACCTTCAGCCTCTGCTTACCAAGGGCATCGCATTGCAGGTCGCCACACCCGACCTCTTCGCGCAGGTGACCACCGAGCCGGGCGGCGGCATTTCCTGGCCGAACGGATTCGACCTGTGTCCGGAATTCCTGCGGGAATTAGCGGAAAAGCGACAGGCTGCGGCGTGATTAAGTGCGCATCCGGAGAGCAGGCCAGCGCCGGGTTGATGCAAATAGCCGGAGCATGAAGATGAGAGCACGATATGCATCTGCCGGTCTTCTCGTCACCTCGTTAGTTGCATTCATCGGCTGGGCCTATTCGAATCTGGCTTTGGTCAACGTCGGGCTTGACCTGAAGTACTTGGAGTCTGAAACAGAGGTCCATTTGGCGCGTCAAGCAGAATGGGTGATCATCCGATCAAGGACCGGTTGGGTATTCCTTTGCTCAGCGGCCGCATTCTCGGTTCTGCTGGCGTATCGGTGGTTCTTCGTTCCAAGCAAAAAGGGTGAGTAGGGCGATCGCCCGATCATCTGATCATCTCATTATCTGATCATCTGATCCATGCGCTCCGTCACCGACCAGATGCACCACACCCTCCAGGTGCCCGACCGTCCCCAACGCATCATCTCGCTCGTCCCCTCGCAGACCGAACTGCTGCACGACCTCGGCCTGGGCGAACGGGTGGTG
>CAZQFG010000202.1:0-5405 GCA_964592515.1 uncultured Chryseobacterium sp.
CGCACCTGCTTGAGGTTGAGCACGATCTCGGTCATGTCCTCGATCACACCCTTGATGGTGCTGAACTCGTGGTCGACACCATCGATACGCACCTGGGTGATGGCATGGCCCTCCAGGCTGGAGAGCAGGATGCGGCGCAGGGCATTGCCGATGGTGATGCCGTAGCCGGGCTCAAGCGGACGGAACTCGAAGGAGCCGCGCTTGTCATCGGATTCGATCATCGTGACCTTGTCGGGCCGCTGGAATTCAAGGATGGGCATGGGTGGTCTGCTTGGATCGGGTTCTTACTTGGAGTACAATTCCACGATGAGCTGCTCGCGGATGTTCTCCGGGATCTGGGCGCGCTCGGGCATGTTGATGAACTTGCCGGACATGCTCGTCGGGTTCCAATCGAGCCAGTCAAAACGCTTGCTGTTGACGGCGAGGCTGTTGGTGATGGACTCGACCGAACGGCTCTTCTCACGAACGGCCACCACTTGACCGGGGCGCAGGGAATAACTGGCCACGTTGACCACCTGGCCATCAACGGTAATGTGACCATGGCTCACCAACTGGCGGGCTGCGCGACGAGTGGGGGCCACACCGAGGCGGAACACCGTGTTGTCCAAACGGGCCTCGCAAAGCTGCAGCAGCACCTCGCCGGTGATGCCCTTCTTGCTCGCGGCCGTGTGGAACATCTTCTCGAACTGACGCTCGAGGATGCCATAGGTGTACTTGGCCTTTTGCTTTTCCTGCAACTGGACAGCGTATTCGCTCTCTTTCTTGCGGCGCTTGGTGGGGCCGTGCTGACCGGGGGCGTGGGGCTTGCGCTCCATCCATTTGTCCGGTCCGAGGATCGCCTCCTTGAACTTGCGGGCGATGCGGGTCTTGGGTCCTGTGTAACGTGCCATTGTTCTAGTGCTCTTTGTTCGGCTTACACGCGACGCTTCTTGGGCGGGCGGCAGCCGTTATGCGGCATGGGGGTGATGTCAACGATCTCTGTGACCTCCACCCCGCAGTTGTGCAGGGCACGGATGGCGCTCTCGCGTCCACCTCCGGGGCCTTTAACGAACACCTTCACCTTGCGCAGGCCAAGGTCGTGTGCCTCGCGAGCTGCCTCTTCGGCGCTCACCTGGCCAGCGTAAGGAGTGTTCTTTTTGCTGCCGCGGAAGCCCTGCTTACCGGAGGACGACCAGCTGATCACCTCGCCCTTGTTGTTCGTCAGGGAGATGATGAGGTTGTTGAACGTGGCCTGGATGTGGGCTTGCCCGTAGGCCTCCACCACCACGTTCTTCTTCTTCTTCTTACCTCCCGCTTTCTGATCTTGCTTTGCCATGGTGCTCAGGGCTTACTTGGTCGCTTTCTTCTTGTTCGCAACGGTCTTGCGCTTACCCTTACGGGTACGTGCATTGGTGCGCGTGCGCTGACCACGCAGCGGCAGACCAGCCCGGTGGCGAAGGCCACGGTAGCTGCCGATGTCCATCAGGCGCTTGATGCTCAACTGCACCTCACTGCGCAGGGCACCCTCCACCTTGACGTGCTCGTTTATGAATTGGCGGATGCGCGCCTGCTCATCATCGGTCCACTCTTCCACCAAGGTGTCGGGGTCTACCTCAGCCTTCTGGAGGATCTCCAGAGCGGTGCTGCGTCCGATGCCATAGATGTAGGTGAGGCCGATACAGCCCCGCTTGCTCTTGGGTAGGTCTATGCCTGCGATACGTGCCATGCTCGTTCGATTATCAGCCTTGACGCTGTTTGAACTTGGGGTTCTTCTTGTTGATGATGTACAGACGCCCTTTGCGACGGACGATCTTGCAGTCCGCGGAGCGTGGTTTGAGGGAGGCCCTGACCTTCATGGTTTCCTGGGTTCTTAGCTCTTGTATCGGAAGGTGATGCGTCCTTTGCTCAGATCATACGGGCTCATCTCCACTTTCACCTTGTCGCCGGGCAGGATCCGGATGTAGTGCATCCGCATCTTGCCCGAGATGTGGGCGATGATCACGTGACCGTTCTCCAGCTCGACGCGGAACATGGCATTGCTCAGCGCCTCCTTGATGACGCCGTCCTGCTCTATTGTTCCAGTCTTGCTCATTCCTTCCTGTTCTCTTTTCTCGTCTATCCTGTCCGGTCCGTTCGCACGGCCGGTTCAATCCGCCATTTCACCTTTTGCCCTCAGCACATCCTCGATGTAGCTGAACGTTGAGAGGACCTCCGATCTGCCAGCGCGCACGGCGATGTTGTGTTCGAAGTGTGCGCTCGGTTTGCCGTCACGCGTCACTATCGTCCATCCATCACCCAACTGCTTCACTTCCTTCGTTCCCATGTTGATCATGGGTTCGATGGCGAGCACCATTCCGGTGCGCAGTTTGGCTCCCTGCCCACGGCGCCCATAATTGGGCACTTCAGGCGGTTCATGCAGCTTGCGTCCAACGCCGTGCCCGACAAGCTCGCGAACCACACCATAGCCGTTATTTTCGGCATGTTGCTGGATCGCGTGTCCGATATCTCCCGTGCGGTTGTTCTCCACCGCTTGTTCAATACCGAGTTGCAGACATTCCTGGGTGACACGGAGCAACTGCTTCACGGGTCCGGCCACTTCGCCCACCATGAAGGTGTATGCGCTGTCGCCATAGAATCCGTTCATCAGCACGCCGCAATCCACGCTCGCAACGTCACCGTCGCGCAGGGTCCGATCGCCGGGTAGGCCATGCACCACCTGATCATTGACACTGATCAGCAGGGTGCTTGGGCAGCCGTACAGGCCTTTGAAACCAGGTATCGCACCGTTGTCACGGATGAACTCTTCCGCCATGCGGTCAAGCTCGCCCGTGGTGACTCCGGGTGCAATGTGCCTGGCCACTTCGGCCAAGGTCCTTCCAACAAGCAAAGAACTCTCCTTCAACAGTGCGATGTCGTCATCGCTGAGCAGGTCCACGGTCCGGGCCATGTCCTATCCAGCCATTCCGTACGCTGCTCCTCCACTCCTTCCCTTGATACGGCCCGATTTCATCAGACCGTCGTAATGCCTCATCAACAGGTGGCTTTCGATCTGCTGAAGGGTATCCAGCAGCACGCCCACCATGATCAACAACGATGTACCTCCGAAGAACTGTGCGAAGCCCTGTTTGATCCCCATCATACCAGCGAAAGCGGGCAGGATGGCCACGATACCGAGGAAAATGGCACCGGGCAGGGTGATGCGCGAAAGCAGTTCATCAATGTGGCCAGCCGTGGCCTTGCCGGGCTTCACACCGGGGATGAACCCGCCGTTCCGCTTCATGTCATCGGCCAATTGGTTCGGGTTCACGGTGATGGCCGTGTAGAAGTAGGTGAACAACACCACCATCATGAACAACGTGAAGTTGTAGAAGAACCCTTGGCTATTGGCCACACTGATCAGCCACTGGGGCGGATTGTCGAACGCTTGTGCGACGTACATCGGGATCAGCACGATGGCCTGAGCGAAGATGATGGGCATCACACCAGCAGCGTTCACCTTCAGGGGGATATAGTTCCGAACGCCACCATACTGCTTATTGCCCTGCACGCGCTTTGCGAACTGTACAGGAATGCGACGTGTGCCTTGCACCAACAGGATGCAACCCGCAATGATGAGCACCCAGAGCACCACCTCAACGAGCAGCAGCACGAGACCACCGCCACCAGGACCCATGCGGCCCACCACTTCCTGAGCAAAGCTCTGAGGGAACTGGGCCAGGATACCGATCATAATGATCAAGGAGATACCGTTGCCGAGGCCACGCTCCGTAATACGCTCACCCAACCACATCACGAACAGTGTTGAGGCCGTAAGTATGATCATGCTGGTGATGAGCCAGAACTGGCTGTCCAATGGCGCTGCTCCCGGGTCGATCGTGCTGAATATGTATCCAGGGGCCTGGAACATGCAGATAACGATAGTGAGGTAGCGTGTCCACTGGTTGATCTTGCGACGACCGCTCTCCTCGCGTTGCATCTTCTGCACGCTGGGCACAGCAATGCCCATCAACTGCATGATGATGGAAGCAGAGATGTACGGCATGATGCCCAGTGCGAAGATCGATGCACGGGTAAAAGCACCACCCGTGAAGATCGAAAGGATCTCCACGATGCCTCCTCCACCGCTTGATGCCGCGGCCATGCGCGCGCTGTCCACGCCCGGAAGCACGATGAAGCTCCCGATGCGGTACACCAGTAACAGACCCAGCGTGATGAGGATGCGGCTACGCAGTTCCTCGATGCGCCAGATGTTCTTGATCGTGTCGATCAGGTTCTTCATTCCTTAGGCCTTGGGGGCAATGGTGGCGATGGTCTCTGCCTTGCCGCCTTTAGCCTCAATGGCGGCCTTGGCGGTGGCGCTGAAAGCGTGCGCGGTCACGGACAGTGCGCTCTTCAGCTCACCCCGGCCCAACACTTTCAGTTTGTCGTTCTTGGCGATCAACCCGTTCTCGTACAACACGGTGGGATCGATCGCAGTGAGGTTCTTGGATTCGGCCAAGGTCTGGAGGGTGTCCAGGTTGATCCCCTTGTACTCCACGCGGGTGGGGTTGGTGAATCCGAACTTGGGCACGCGACGCACCAAGGGCATCTGACCACCCTCGAAGCCACGCTTGCGATTGTAGCCCGAGATGGCCTTCTGGCCCTTGTGGCCCTTTGTGGAAGTGCCTCCGCGTCCGCTGCCTTGGCCGCGACCGATGCGCTTCTCCTTCTTGGTGGCCCCTTCGGCCGGTTTGAGTCTGCTCAGGTCCATGGTTCTTTCGCTGCTATCGGTTTCAGGCCTTCTCCACGCTCACCAGGTGGTGGACTTTCTCCACCATGCCCGCGATCTGCGCGTTCTCCTCCACAACGGCGCGTTTGCCGATGCGTCCGAGGCCCAAGGCCTTCAGTGTGTCCTTCTGACGCTTCGGGCACTTGATCTGGCTGCGCGTCTGGGTGATGATGATCTTGCTCATGGGTCGTCCACCGAAGCCTCGGTGGAGGCGGTTATTATCCGTTGAACACTTGTTCGAGTTTCACACCACGTTGGCGGGCCACTTGGTTGGCGTCGCGCATGCTGGTCAGGGCCTCGATGGTGGCCTTTACCACGTTGTGCGGGTTGCTGCTGCCCTTGCTCTTGGCGAGCACGTCGGTAACACCAACGCTCTCGAGCACGGCACGCATGGCACCACCGGCAATAACTCCGGTACCGTGCGCTGCAGGCTTCAGGAACACCTGAGCACCGGCGAACTTGCCCTCTTGCGAGTGGGGGATGGTCCCCTTCAGCACCGGCACTTTCACCAGGTTCTTCTTGGCGTCATCGATGCCTTTGGCGATGGCCTCCTGCACTTCCTTGGCCTTGCCCAGACCATGGCCTACCACACCGTTCTCGTTCCCCACCACCACGATGGCGGCGAAGGTGAAGGTGCGTCCGCCCTTGGTCACCTTGG
>CAZQFG010000203.1:0-5388 GCA_964592515.1 uncultured Chryseobacterium sp.
GGTAGGCGTCGCTCTTGAACGGACCGTTCTTCGGCACGCCGATGTACTTGGCCTGTGCGTCGGTGAGCTCTTCCAACTCCACGCCGATCTTGGCGAGGTGCAGGCGGGCCACCATCTCATCCAGGTGCTTGGGCAGCACGTACACCTTGTTCTCGTACTTGTCGTGGTTCTTCCACAGCTCGATCTGCGCCAGCGTCTGGTTGGTGAAGCTGTTGCTCATCACGAAGCTGGGGTGGCCCGTGGCGCAGCCCAGGTTCACCAGGCGGCCTTCGGCCAGGATGATCACGTCCTTGCCCTCGATCGTGTACTTGTCCACCTGCGGCTTGATCTCCACCTTGGTGTTGCCATAGGCCTTGTTCAGCCAGGCCATGTCGATCTCGTTGTCAAAGTGGCCGATGTTGCACACAATGGCCTTGTCCTTCATCTTCCGGAAGGCCTCTTCCGTAACGATGTTGAAGTTGCCCGTGGTGGTGATGATGATATCGGCGCGGTGCACGTTCGGCACCAGCTTCTTCACTTCGAAGCCGTCCATGGCCGCCTGCAGGGCGCAAATGGGGTCGATCTCGGTGACGATCACGCGCGCACCGGCACCACGCAATGAAGCGGCGGTACCCTTGCCCACATCGCCGTAGCCGCACACGATGGCGACCTTGCCGGCCATCATGATATCAGTGGCGCGGCGGATGGCGTCCACTGCGCTTTCCTTGCAGCCGTACTTGTTGTCGAACTTGCTCTTGGTCACGCTGTCGTTCACGTTGATCGCGGGCATCGGCAGCGTGCCGGCCTTCTCGCGCTCGTTCAGGCGCAGCACACCGGTGGTGGTCTCTTCGCTGAGGCCCTTGATACCGTTGATCAGCTCGGGGTACTTGTCGAACACCATGTTCGTAAGGTCACCACCGTCGTCGAGGATCATGTTCAGCGGCTGGCCACCCTCGAAGGCGAAGATGGTCTGCTCTATGCACCAGTCGAACTCCTCATTGTTCATGCCCTTCCAAGCGTACACGGGGATGCCGGCAGCGGCAATGGCGGCGGCGGCGTGGTCCTGCGTGCTGAAGATGTTGCAGCTGCTCCAGCTCACTTCGGCGCCGAGCTCCTTCAGGGTCTCGATCAACACGGCGGTCTGGATGGTCATGTGCAGGCATCCGGCAATGCGGGCGCCCTTCAGGGGCTTCTCCTGGCCATACTGTTCGCGCAAAGCCATGAGGCCGGGCATTTCCGCCTCTGCGAGTTCGATCTCCTTGCGGCCCCAAGCGGCAAGGCTCATGTCCTTCACCTTGTACTGGAGCTTTTCCTGGGTCTGTGGCATCGTGGTGTTCATAAGGGAGCGCGAAGTTACGTTGTAGGGGTGGAACGGCGGTTGTTGGCTATGTTCGCAGGCATGGGCCGGGTGCTGGAACAGTTGGAGGACGCAAAGAGTTCGGGAAGGAAGCTTCTGGCGGTGCTTATCGACCCGGACTTCGGGACCGATGAGGCGGCCTTGGAACACACCGTTCAGAACGCCTGCATGGCCAAGGCCGACCTGCTCTTCGTGGGCGGCAGCCTGCTCACCACCACCCGTTTCGACCGGTGCGTGCAACGCGTAAAGGAACTGAGCGACCGTCCCGTGGTGCTCTTCCCCGGCAGCCCGGCGCAATTGAGCGGGCACGCGGATGCGGTGCTCTTCCTCAGCCTCATCAGCGGCCGCAACCCCGAACTGCTCATCGGCCACCACGTTACGGCCGCGCCCACCATCAAGGCGCTCGGGCTGGAGGCGGTCCCCACCGGCTACATGCTGGTGGACGGCGCCAGGCCCACCACGGTGAGCTACGTGAGCCAGACCTTGCCCATTCCGCACGACAAGCCCGGCATTGCCGCTGCCACTGCGCTGGCCGGTGAACTCTTGGGCCTGCGTGCCATGTACCTCGATACCGGTTCCGGTGCACAGCGCACCGTACACCCCTCCATGATCGCCGCAGTGAGCAAGGCCGTGAACGTGCCCCTGATCGTGGGCGGTGGAATCCGTGATGCGGCCACGGCCCGCGCCCTTTGTGCCGCAGGCGCCGATGTGCTCGTTGTGGGCACCGCGTTCGAGCAGGACCCCGAGCTCATCTTCGCCCTCAGCGAGGCGGTGCACGGGTAAGCACACCCCTATCTTCACCCGGTGCGCATCCCCCGCTCACTGCTCCTACTGGTCATCGCCTTCGGGTTAACACCGGCCATGGCCCAGCCCGACTCGCTCTGGCGTGTATGGAACACGATATCGCTGCCGGACAGTTCACGCCTGCAGGCCATGCAGCAGCTGGCCTGGAAGACCGTGTTCGAGCAACCTGACAGCGGCCTTGTACTGGCGCAGATGCAATTGGAACTGGCCGTGAAGGCACGCGATTCCAAGGCCCGCTACGAGGCCTACACCACCATGGCCGTGGGCAGCAGCATGAAGAGCGACTACAGCGCTGCGCTCGCCTACTTCCAGCAATGCCTCACCACCGCCAAGGAAATGGGCGACCGCAAGCGCGAGGCCAATACCTACAGCAACCTGAGCAACGTGTACCGCAACCTCGGCGACCTGCCCATGGCCCTTGCCCAATTGCAGAAGAGCCAGGCCATCGACACGGAGCTGAAGAACACCGAAGGGCTCGCGGGCACCTTCAACAACATCGGCACCATACACACCGAGCTCGGCGATATGGCCAAGGCGCTTGAGCATTACCAACGCAGCGCGAACCTCTACGAGGAGCTGGACAATGTGAAAGGGCGCGCACAATCCCTGATGAACCTGGGCGCCACGCACCTCGAGATGGGCGAACGACCACAGGCCATGGAAGAGTTCCTGCTGAGCCTGGACCTGTACCGCGAACTGGGTCGCAAGCTGGAAATGGGCATGGCCTTCAACAACCTGGGGCGCACCTACGGCGAACTGGGCCGCGACAAGGATGCCTTCGCAGCGCTGGATTCGGCCTATGCGCTCTTCAGTGCACTGGGCAGCCAACGCCAACTGGCGCGCAACCACTATTACCGCGGACAGTTGCTGTTGAACAAGGGCAACGCCGCCGGTGCGAAGGCGGAATGCGCCAAGGGCCTCGATATCGCACGCACCATGGGACTGCTCCAGCAGCGCAAGGAATGCAGTGAATGCCTGATGCTGGCCTACGAGCGCTTGGGCGACCTGGCCAACGCCTTCCGCGCACAGAAGGAATACATGCAGGTGGGCGACTCGCTCGAAAACCTCAACAACAGCCGCGAGGTAATGCGCCTCGACCTGCAACGCCAGTTCCAAGAACGACAGATCGCGGATAGTCTGGACAATGTGCGGCAGCGCTACGAGGACCAACTGGACCACCAGCGCGAACTGGGGCGCGAACGTGAGCAGCGCAACATTGTCCTCTTTTCCGGTATCGGCGTGCTGTTGCTCGCGGGTGGGCTGTGGAACCGGCTGCGCTACACCCGTCGTTCACGTGCGGCCATCCAGCGCGAAAAGGACCGCAGCGATGACCTGCTCCACAACATCCTGCCCCACGAAGTGGCCACCGAACTGAAGGAAAAAGGCCACGCCGATGCCCGGCACTTCGAGGAGGTCACCATCCTGTTCACCGACTTCAAAGGCTTCACGGAAGTGAGCGAGCGCCTCTCCCCTGCCGACCTGGTGGAAGAGCTCAATGTCTGTTTCAAGGCCTTCGACCGGATCGTGGACCGCTACCACATTGAGAAGATCAAGACCATTGGCGATGCGTACATGGCGGCGGGTGGTGTTCCGGAACCACGTGCAGGGGCCGCACGCGATGCCGTGCTGGCCGCGTTGGACATGCAGGCCTTCATGCTGCAGCGCCACATGGAACGCGTGCGGGCCGGACTACCCGCGTTCCAAATGCGCGTGGGCATCCATACAGGCCCCGTGGTCGCGGGCATCGTGGGTACGCGTAAATTCCAGTACGATATCTGGGGCGATACAGTGAACACCGCCAGCCGCATGGAATCATCGGGCGCAGTGGGCGAAGTGAACATCAGCGAGGCCACGTTCACGTTGGTACGCAATGCATCCGACCTTCACTTCACGCCTCGTGGACGCGTGCAGGCCAAAGGCAAGGGCGAACTGGAAATGTTCTTTGTTCGCCGAAGCTCCGAAGGAGCGTAGGAGAGCTTCGTCAGCCGAAGCCTTGGCGAAGGCTGAATTCGTTCGCTGAAGCTCTGAAGAGGCGTAGGAGAGCTTCGTTCGCCGAAGCTCAGAAGGAGCGCAGGTGCACTTCGTTCGCCGAAGCTCTGATGGAGCGTAGGTGAACCGGTCCGCTTCAGCGGTTATCGGGCCCTTGATGGGACGACCGTGGGAGGCGCACGCTCATTGACGTATGAAACGCAAGGGATGCACGCCACCCTTGCCATCGCGGAGCACCAGGGTATACAGGCCAGGCATCCACGTTGACGTGTTCAACTCCACTGTGGCGTCCGCCACAACACGCGCTCCGCTCACTTCGCGTCCCGCTGCATCGATCACCCGCACTGTTACAGGCTGCGGCAATGCGCGTACATCCAGTCGTGCCATATCCACCACCGGGTTGGGCACCAGTCGCAGCGCGTCGATATCACTCTGCTCCTCCACACCGGTGATGGTGCCCGTGATGAAGCCCTGCCGCAGCTCGGTGAAGTCATCTTGGCCGTCCGTGGTATAGACCTCAGCACCGTTGCTCAGCAAACGCACATGGCCTGCACCAAGGCCATCGCCCCCGGCATCGCTCACCCGAAGGTCCAAGCAGGCCAGCACGGGCAGCACCAGCCAAACGTCCTCCGTGGTGTTCGCATTGGCATAAGGCCCACCTGTTGCCACCACGTTCCCGGTCGCATCATGGATGGTCCACGTGGTCTCTTCAGGTGCGTCGTCGGTCAGCACCTCCAGCTGCACTACATAGCTCGGAGCGATCACTGGCTCCTCATCGAGTGCTTGTTGCAGAACGTTGCCCGTGGCATCCTCGTCGGGCTGTTCGTTCACGCTGATGATGCGGAACTCGAGCACATCCCCCACCCCCACACCGGGCACCGCTGGCAAGGCCGGTTGCCGCACCGAGCCCATGGTGGCCGGCACCGCCAGCACCCAGTTGAAGGAGTTCACCATCAACCCGTTCTTCCAGGTCTCCACCACACAGGTGCCCATGGTGGCGGTGCCCACGTTCTGGATCTTCAGCACGGGTGTGGTCTCGCTGCCGCAGGCATGGCGAAGGCCGGTGTACTCAAGGATACGGGCATCGTAGGTGAACTGTGCAGCGGCTTCGAACGCGAACAAACAGGTGCCCATCAGCACGAACAGGGAATGGCGCATGGTGGTATGCATTGCAGGGCCAAGGTATTCGCAGCGAGCCGCCTCGGCAATAGAACATTGGTTACTGGCGACCGCTTTGGCAGATGCCAGAAAACAGAAAC
>CAZQFG010000204.1:0-5334 GCA_964592515.1 uncultured Chryseobacterium sp.
TTGGTGATCGCCAAGTGATCGACTGAACGATAGCCTCTAACGACAGCGCCCCGGTCTTTTGGACCGGGGCGCTTGTCGTACAGGGTGGTGGGCAGCGTGTGCGCGAACGCTCTACCTTGGTGCTGCCGATGCCCTTGCGGGCCATTGGTGCCGGAGGGGCGGAGCTGGGCCTACCAAGCAGGCTCCGTTCCCCCCGGGGTTACCGGATCAACGTGTGCGCCACATCGCTCCACGGGCCCATGCCCTTGGTGCCAATGGCCGCCACGCGGAACCAGTGCACCTTGGCACTGGCCAATCCACGGGCGCGGAACCGGGCGCTGCTCACCACACCCAGGTTCTCCCAGGCGTTGGCCTCATCCGGCGACACACGGTTCACCTGCACCTGATAGGTCAGGGCATAGCGCTCCCGTGTCCACCGCAGCAGGGCCTCACCCGGGTGCGCGTTCATTTCGGCCAGCAGGCCCACCGGTGCCTTGGGCTCCGTGGCCGGCTGGGGTACGCGGCGCACGCCGAAGCCCATGCTCAGGATGGCCAGCTCGTTGCCGTCGGCCACACTGCTCACATGGTCGCCGAGGCGCGAGAGCAGGTCCTTCAGGTCCGCGTGGCGCAGGCGCTTTTTGGCCATGGCCGTGCGCCCGCCTTCCATCGCTTCGGTCATCGCCTCTTCCAAGGCTTCCCTTGCCGCCGCGATCTGGGCCTGAGAGGGGGTTGGTGTGGGGAACGCGGCGTTGCCGTCCATCCGCTGTTCGTGTTGTCGGGCCCGCTCCGCCAGTTGGGCGGAGTTCAGGCGTGAGAGGTTTTTTTTCAGTTTAGCCATGGTGTGTTGGCTTTTCGTCGGTTGGGAACGCGTTTGTCGGTGTTCCGCCGACGGGTGTTCGGGTTTGGTTCGACTACAGAAATGTCCTGGGGAATGCACCGCATGGTGCAGGGATGTGTTCTCCCGTGCGCGGCGGGCCGCGGTCGTGCATGGGCCATGTGCGCCGGACATGACCTGCGGTACATGCGCACCACGGCGCGGATAATGCTGCACTCCTGGAATAGCCCTGGTCGGTTCGGATGACCGGCCAAAGTGCCGCCATCCGCACCGCACAGGCTCTTCTGTTCATGAACTCGATCCGCATGCTCATGAATTTGACCCGCATGCTCATGAACTTGACCCGCATGCTCATGAACTCGACCCGCATGTTCATGAACTTGACCCACGTGTTCATGAACTTGGCCCTCATGTTCATGAACTTGACCCACGTGTTCATGAACTTGACCCACGTGTTCATGAACTTGACCCGCATGTTCATGAACTTGGCCCACGTGTTCATGAACTTGGCCCACGTGCTCTTGAACTTGGCCCCCATGTTCATGAACTTGACCCACATGTTCATGAGCATAGCGCCGATGTTCAATGGCTTTGGCAGGGGCTGGCGAACAGCAGCGGTCGGGAAAACATCTGCCGACGGCATACAGATAGGTCGGAGCATGAGCCACAAGACCAGCCGAAAGGCGAACAGAAGGCGACACGACGAATTCATGGAGGCAAAGCTCCGGTCGGGTTTTCCGGTGGCGTAGGAACGGATTACCGCCAAAAAGACCCCTTTTTTGGCCCATTTACGTTGTAAGCAATTGGATAACAGGCCATTAGGCCGTTTGACATCCGTTCCTACGGGGTCATTGGCAATTTGCTGGCCTCTTTCCGTGCCCGGCGTTGAGTGCGCGATGGGGTCCTTGGCACCCGTTGTTATGCGCAACGGGCCATGCTCCGTCGCTTGGGTGCTGGCGCTGGATCCCTGGTCGCGCTTGGTCATGGGGCAAAGAACTCCCAGTGCCCATGCCCCTTCATAGGACCATTTTACCGCCTGAACGATCTTATCACAACGGTGCGCCATGCGTTCATGGAACATGGCCGCAATGTGGACCAAGGCCAGCACCCGCCAGGGTACGCGGCAGGGTACGCGTGTACCTTTTCGAAGTGGGTTCGCACCAGCGGCCAATGCTCGTCGGCGTGCGCGTTCGCTCATCTGCATTTAGTGCCGATGCGTGCGGTACTGCGGTACATTCACCTTCCCATGGACCTGAAGCGCTGGCTCCACACTGATGACACGCCCCGTTGGCAGCGCATCTCCACGCGCTTCCTCTTGCTCGCCACCTTGGCCGTGATGATCGCGCTGGTGTGGTTGTGGGCTCGATAGGGTCCAGACCAAAGCAGGGGCGCACGGAGTGGACCCTGCTCTCCTCCCCGAACAAGGCTCGCTCATTGCGCCGTGGTGGCGATATGGCTGCATGGAAGGCCTTTATGAAATAGTCCATGCAGCCATGCAAGAGGCCGTGATCGGTCCGCCATCTTCCATGGGGCGCACCGTTCGCTCACCATGTCCTGTCAAAACCCCGGCCTTCCTATTCCCAGACCAAAGCAGGGTCTCACGCAGTGGACCCTGCTCTCCTCCCCGAACAAGGCTCGCTCATGGCGCCGTGGTGGCGGTATGGCTGCATGGAAAGCCTTGATGTAACGGTCCATGCAGCCATGCAAGAGGCCGTGATCGGTCCGCCATCTTCCTTGGGGCGCACCGTTCGCTCACCATGTCCTGTCAAAACCCCGGCCTTCCTATTTTCACCGCATGCCACTTTCCCGCCGCGAGATCCGCACCCGCGCCACCCGCTTTGCCAAGCAGTGGGCCACCGCCCACAACGAGGACGCCGACGCCAAGCCGTTCTGGGGCGAGTTCTTCGAGGTGTTCGGCGTGCGTGCCCGCACCGTGGGCAAGGCGTAACAACGCGAAGCATGACGCGCAAGGCCAACACACGCTCCTCCCCGGCCCTCCCCGAGAGGGAGGGGGAAATGCCTAGCGAGATGGGAGCTGCTGGCACGGTGCATGGGCTGCACACGGCCAACTTGAGGATCTACGCGCAGCTGAAGCAATATGCGCGGCAGATGCGGCAAAATCCGACGCCAGCGGAACGCATCCTGTGGCGGGCGCTGCGTGGCGAAAAGGCGGGTGCCTACTTCCGGCGGCAGCACGTGCTCGGCAACTTCATCGTGGACTTCGTGTCGCTGGAGCATCGCTTGGTGATCGAAGTGGATGGCGACATCCACGACCACCAACAGGCCGAGGACGCGTTACGCACGCAATGGCTCAACCAAACGAGCTTCCATGTGATACGCTTTCGCAACGAAGAGGTCATTCACCACCTCACCGACGTGGTGGAGCGCATCAAGCAAGCCATCGCAGCACGCCCTCCCATCGGAGCGCTCTGACCCTCCCCAGCGGGGAGGGCAGGTTGGGGCGTGTGCAGGCTTGTGCGGCATTCAGCAAGTATCTCCTTTCAACGCAAGCCACTTCAGGCTCTAACAGTGGACCCTGCGGCCCTCGATCTGCACCACGGCACAGCGTTTCCTCGTCCATGATCTAACGGACCGCCGGAAGTACCTGCTGAGATAGAGCGCGGTGCCTGCCGCCATGCCCCGCTACTGCCCTTTGCCGGCCTTGAACCGCTCGATGTGCTCAACGCCCAACCGCAAGGCCTCTTGCTCATCGGTGGCCCATACATCCACATGGTATTCACCATCGTACTGCCGCACGTACTGCCTCGCCGAGAAACGGAAGGCGCTCATGCGCACCGCCACATCCTCATTCTGCTGCGCCATCACGGTCCAAAAGGACTTGCCTGCAGGTGCTGGCGGCAGGGCGGCATCCACGGTAAACGCTTCGATGGTAGCGTCTTCATCGGCATGGCACAAGGCGGCCTCTGCTGCTTGGCGCGAACTGAACACCGCGCAGATGTGCCTTTCGTCGATGTGGCCATCCACAATGATGTAAACCGTATTCGGCATACCCCGAATATAGGCAGCTGCTGGACATGGCCTCAAGGCGATGCCAGCCGCAGAAGTCTTCCGACCGCCACAAGGTCTCCTGAAAGGGAACCAGCGCCCCGAGCGAAGGATCGCCCGGTGCTCACGGTCTGGATCAGAAGGTGCGTGCAGCGGTCGTACGCACACGCTCCGGCCACGCGGTTACTTTCGCGCCATGACCAACGAACTGCCCGTGAAAGACACCCCGCTGGCCGTGGTGAGCTATACGGCGGCGGACCGCGTGGAAGTGCGCTTCAAGCCCGACCTCACCTTTACGGTGGAGGGTATCCAACAGATGATGGTGGCCCGGCAGGAACTGGGCGGAAACGGCCCCCACAAGGCGCTGATCGTGATGCCCGAGCACGTGGACTTCGATCTGGCCATGATCACCACGGACCACTACAAGTTCGTGCCTCAGCCCAACACGCTGGCGGTGGCGTGGGTGGTGCGCACCGAACGGAACGCCACGTTCACACGCATGTACCTGGCCTATTTCCCGCCACCATTCCCGAGCGAGGTCTTCCTGGCCGAGGATGAAGCACGCGCCTGGCTGGGCTGGTGAACAAGGACCGATCTTCAAGCAATACAGTGGCCCCGGCCCAACTGGATCGTCCGGTCGCGCTACTTCCCCGGCGCCATCCTGTTCAACTCTTCCCGCACAGCGCTTCGGCATCGGCCATCACCTGCGCAATACGTGGCCCGCGCACCAAGGCATCATGCAGGACCGCTGGCCGCTCCAGGATGTCGCGTACCAGCACCAGCCCCAGTTGCAGCAACCTGTCCTTTTCGGCCTTGGTCAGGCTGTTCAGGCAGGTAAGGGGGTAGAGGCCGCTGCGGTCGATGCGGTGCCGCAGGCTTCCCGTTGCCGGGTGGTCCCAGCTCACCATGCGCAGCCCGGCGCATTGGCCGTACTGCAACGCATCGCTGGTGAAGCGTGTGTTGGTGACCAGCCAGCCCTGCAGGTGGCGCGCACCATTGCCGGCCTGCTTGTTCCACAGTTCGGCCACATCGAGGAAACGCGCTTTGATGTACAGCGGCACCTTCACATCGCAGATACGCCCAGGGCTGTTGTGGTACTTGCATTCCACCAGGAAATGCTGCGCGTCCTTGTCGGCCACCACATCCACTTCGTGGCTCACGCACTTGCCCTGAACCACCACACCCACCTCCACGGCATATCCATCGTGCTCGAGGATGCGCGCAATGAAACGCTCGAACGGAAAGCCGGACGGCCCCAGGTCCAATATGCCCTGCTTCAGCCGGTAGCGCGCTGCGGCGCGGTGCGAACGTTTGTGCAAGAGCCCGAAGGCCATGCGGTAGAGCTTCCGCGTGGACATGCCCTGCGTGATCTGCCCGCTCACCTGGGCCACAATGCGGTCGGCCACCTCATGGTCGGCAGAGGCGCGCAAGAGCGACCGGCGCAGCTTGTCGGCATCAAAGGGCACCAGCTCGCCGCTGGTCTTGGTGATCAGGAGGGGCGTGTTCGGGGGCAT
>CAZQFG010000205.1:0-5301 GCA_964592515.1 uncultured Chryseobacterium sp.
CCTTCCTTCAACAGGTGGAACCCGATGCTGATGCTGCTGCGGGGCTTGGCCTGCAGTGCTTTGGTGGGGTTGTCGTGCATGGTGATATCGTCCACGCTTGGAACGATATCGAAGGCGGACGCGTCCGCACCCTCGGACCGCAACCCCTTTTCAATGGTGGCGGCATCGCCGATCAGGACCAGGCGTGTATCGCTTGGCAGTTCACGGGAGGCAAGCACGGCGCCTCGGATGGGGACATCCGGTCCGTGATCGCTCCCCATGATGTCCAGTCCGATCCTCATCTGTGGATGCGGTTGGGCAGGGTCGTTCCCGATCACTCGTTGGCGTCGCCAGATACCACCAGGCGGCCGTTGTAGTAAAGGTCCTCACCCACCTTATAGGCGCGGTGGCGCAAGTGGGTGGTGCCCGTTATCGCGTCCACGGTGATCGTGGGGATGCCGGCCTTCTTGGTGCTGCGGCGGCTGGCGGTGCGGGTCTTGGAGAATCGGCGCTTCGGATTTGGCATGGTCGGTCGTCGTTGTGGCTTATGGCCGCTTGGTCTTCAGTTGTTTCAGGGCGTCCCAACGGGGGTCGGGCACGTGTTCATGTTCCACCGCCAGGTTTCCCAAGGCGTTCTCCACCTCGGGGTCGCACTGGCCGGCGGGATGCACCTTGCGCGCAGGGAGCGAAAGGCGCAGGCACTCGTAGATGTAATGCGTCAGGTTGATGCTGTGCGCTGCGGGTTCCAGCGTCACCAGTTCATCATCGTCCTCGCTGGGGTCGCCATGCAGCTGGAAGATCTGCCGCTGGTCGCCCTTCACCACCAGGTCCATGGGGGCGTTGCAGTGGTCGCAACGCACGCTCACCGGGCCTTCCACGTGGATGTTGGTCACCAGCATGGTGGCGCTCTTGTGCAGGTTCACCCCCACGTTCACCCGGCCACCCTCGAACTCCTCCTCGCCGGCTGCGGCAAAGAAGTCGTCGCCGAGCTCGAACAGGAACTCGTGCGCACCGTCCTTGAGGCCGGAGAATTGGATCGTATGGTCCTTCAGTGGGTCCATGCCTGCACCCCCTTCGCGGGAAGAGGACCGCAAATGTAGGATCTTTGGGCGATCCGGCCGTTGGGTCAACGGGTGGGGTGGGTGGAGGCCACCCCTATTGAGCTCGGACCTCCCACTTTCGCTGCCCAGGTTCTTGCCGATCGCGCAATTCCCTACCTTTCAAGTCATTGGGTGGCTGGCTTCTTGCTGGAGACCCTGTATGGGCAAAGATCACAGGTAATGATGAACCTGAATTCCGTTTGTGGGTGAGGCGATCACAGATCGCCATACGAACATGGGCCGAACACGGATGCACATGGGACAGGTTGATACACGGCATGATTCGCAAGGAGGACAGATGCAGACCAAGAAAACGTTAGGGCCACGGATCACAGATCCGCGGGAGCGGGGGGCAACCGATGGCACGAACCAGAAGACTAAGAAACTCCTTATCCATTGAGTCATGCGCGCAATTGTTCATATTACTATTTTGATGCTTTGCGTGCTCACAATGAACGCACAACCATCATTCGTGCGTTACTATCAAAATGCAGGCAGCATAAACACATCGGTCATTCTTGAGATGGAAAGTGGTAACCTGATGTCAGGCTTTGCTTACAATTCGGGAACCTCGCTTATCGACCCATTGGGCAACATCCTGCATGTACGCAGATACCTCGTGGATACCTTCATGATGCTGCAATCGATACGCAAACACACGGATAATGATTTCGCGTTCGTTGGGATCTATAGTAAGGACACCTGCGGTTCACCCGTTTCAGCGAATCCAGCAATCGGTCGAATGGATTCCTTGGGCAATATCACATATGCCAAGTATTTCACGTTCAACGATCGATGTGCTGCTGGTTTCGGTGGCGACCTAGAAATCACTGTCAGCAATGACATAGTGGCTTGGGGACGTGATTACGGGTTCTATGCGATTCGCACCGACCCCAATTGCGAACTTCGGTGGGCCAAGCGCTTTCCGAACCGTGGCGGTTTTCGCTTCATCAAAGAGCTATCCAACGGCGACCTGCTGACGGGCATCAACATGGAAACTGCTGGAGCCGCAGTAGGCCGCATGGATGCCGAGGGCAACTTTATCTGGTTGAAGAGCTATTTCCGCTCCAGAGCCATGATCACCGATGCGCTGATCGAGGAGGACGGAGGATTCGTTATTGCTGGATTCACTGACAGCATCGCATCGCCGGGCTTTCTCGACCCTCTGCCTACTAATTACTGGCCGAAGCTCTTCATGATGAAGCTCGACGGAGATGGCGAGGTGCTCTGGTGCAAGGGGTACGACATATCACCTTACCGGTGGTATCCCCGCTGGGGAAGCCGCCTTGACCGTACCCTAGACGGGAACTACGTGATGCTGGCCACCATTGGCTTTCTGTCCTATCCTGGCGGCTATCGCCCTATGATGATGAAGACCGACCAGAACGGGGACACGCTATGGACGCGTGCGGCTGGGAGGAGCAACAATGTACAAACGGCTTACAATCTCCTTGTGTGCTCCGACGGCGGCTACCTTCAGATTGGAGTAGATGACAATATTGGAGGCTACTACCTCTTCAAGCACGACTCCTTGGGCTATTTGCCTTGCTATAACCGCTGGCACACCACCACAATTCTTGATCTTTTCCCCACTGACAGCAGCTTCACGCTTACCAGCATCGACGGGGCTACGGCGCACCCGGCCTTCATCACCGAAGCAGAGAATCCACCAATTACCATTTTGGAAGGATGCGCCAACAGCATACCCCGCCCGGAGAAGCACCCAAGCGGTTTCAGGATCAAACCCAACCCCAGCACCGGCCACTTCACCCTCTCCTTCACCGACCCCCTGATGGCCGAGAGCTACTACAGCGTGTACGACACCATGGGCAAGTTGCTCTTCCAACGACCCTTGCCCCAAGGCAAACAGACCGAGGAGGTGGACCTAACGCGCTTTGGGGCGGGCACCTACGTGGTGCGCTTTACCAGCAAGGAGGGCAGTTGCCACGAGCGGGTGGTGGTGGAGTAGCGCCAGTACCCAAGGGGATCCGGCATCGCCATTCCCACAGTTAGCTGTTGGTGGGCCGCACATACCAAGCGCCCGCCGCCCTGCGTATTAACGGTAATTTCGGCGCCATGCAGTTCCTGTTCCGACACCTTTGGCTGGCCTTGCCGTTCGTGGCGCAAAGCGCTGTGGCCCAGCCGGATGATGCCGTTCGCCTGACCGCCGACGACCCGGTGGTGCAGCGCCTTGATGACCTGGCCCAGCTCCCGTGGATCAAGCACTCCACCTTCACCACCGATACGGCCCACCACAATGTGCACGGCTACCCGGCCGAGCACATCCCCGCATGGAGCGCCACCGTGGTGAGCGAGCGCCTGCGCGTGCTGGACGACCGCACGCCCTTCGACCTGACCTACAACGCCCCGGTACAGGCCTACATCGACCTCTACACCATCCGCAAGCGGGAACTGTCGTCGCGCATGTTGGGCCTGGCCGAACTGTACTTCCCGGTGTTCGAGGAAGCGCTGGACCGCCACAGGATGCCCATGGAACTGAAGTACCTGGCCGTGGTGGAAAGCGCCCTGAACCCCGCCGCCCGAAGCCGCGCCGGGGCCGTGGGCCTGTGGCAGTTCATGCTGCCCACCGGCAAGATGTATGGGCTTGACGTGGACAGCTACATCGACGAGCGCCACGATGTGTACCTGAGCACCGATGCCGCCTGCAAGTACCTGAAGTACCTGCACAGCCTTTACGACAGCTGGGAAATGGCCCTGGCCGCCTACAACTGCGGGCCCGGCAATGTGAACAAAGCCATTCGCCGCAGCGGGGGCCACAAGGACTATTGGAAGATCTACGACCACCTGCCACGCGAGACCCGTGGTTATGTGCCCGCTTTTGTTGCGGTGAACTACCTGTTCGCCCACCACGCGGACCACAACCTGTATCCCGTGGCGCCCACCTACTGCGCCTACGAGGTGGATACCCTGCAGGTGTGCTACCGGCTGGACCTGCAATCGGTGGCGAAGCTCACGGGTGCTTCCTACGAAGAGATGCAGGCCCTGAACCCCACCTTCAAGCTGGGCGTGGTGCCGGACATTGCCCAACCCATGACCATCTACATGCCGCGCGAGGCGGCCGGTGTGTTCGTGGCCAACGAGGACCATTTCCGCTATGCCGCGCCGGCACAAGCCACCCCGCTGCCCGCGAGCACGGCCACGGCGGCGGCCGCTGCCCCTGCAGCCGCCCAACGCACACATACTGTACGTTCCGGCGAATCACTGGGCATCATTGCCCGCAAGTACGGTGTATCCGTAAGCGACCTGAAACGCTGGAACGGCCTGCGCAGTGACCGCATCCATGCGGGCCAGAAGCTGAAAGTGGGACGTCCGCAGGGCAGCACCTCGGTGCAGCGACCCGCACCCGAGCGTGCGGCAGAGAATTTCGCCTACTACACCGTGCAGCCCGGTGATACGCTGTGGAACATCGCGCAGCGCCACCCCGGGGTCTCCGTGGAGGACCTGCGCCGCTTGAACGCCGAGGGCCTGCGTGATGGCCTGAAGCCCGGCCTGAAGCTGAAGGTGACCCAACCCCGCAGCTGATGCGTAGTGCATTCCCCTTGCTGTTCCTTGCGCTTATCGTGTTCGCCTGTGGCACGAAGCAGGAACGTCTACCGGAAGCCAGTGGCGGGCAGGGCGAAGTGCTGGTGGTGATGCCCAAGGGCCACTGGGAAGGCACGCCCGGTGCCACGGTACGCAGCCTGTTCGAACAAGCCATTGAGGGCCTGCCGCAACGCGAGGCGCGGTTCAAGGTGGCACAGTGCGCACCGGAAGCGTTCGGTTCGCTGTTGAAAGCACACCACAGCGTGCTCTATGCAACCATTGGCGAGAAGGTGGACACTGTGGCCGTGCAACTGCTGCGCGACCGCAATGCCCACGGGCAGTTGATGGTGCTCGTCTCGGCACACGACCCGGAGACCTGGTCCGGCATGCTGCAACGCCAGGCCGGCGAAGTGAGCGCCACCATTGAGGAACACCAACGCGAGCGCGTGGCCCAACGCGTGAAACGCGAACGCGACGCGGCCTTGGTGAGCAGCATCCGTTCACAGCATGGGATCTCGGTGGACATTCCCGGTGGCTATACCGTGAAACAGCAGGCGCCGGGGTTCACGTGGTTGCAGCGCGACCGCATCGTGTCCGGCTCAGGCCTGGAGCACAACGTGGTGGAGGGCGTGCTCATCCACCGCCATGCGTACGTGAGCGACAGCACCTTCCGGGTGCC
>CAZQFG010000206.1:0-5291 GCA_964592515.1 uncultured Chryseobacterium sp.
GGGTAACGCCGCAGCTGTAGAACTGGTTGCCGGGGATGTCCATCAGCTTGGTGAGGGGGCATGCGGCAGTTACCGGATCGATCTTGAAGCGGCACACCGGACCCCATGCGCTGTTGGTACCGTTCACACGGCTACGCACCTTCACGTTCATCAGCACGTTGGCGGGGACCTGGTTGGGGCTCCAGTTGTTGATGCGGGCATGGCATGCGCGGATGGCGTTCGCCGGACCGAAGCCATCGCTGGTGGCGTGGCTGCGGAACTTGGTGTAGCCATAGGTGCCGTTGGGGTCGAACCACCAGAACTGGTAGCCGTCATCCGTCTGGTTGCCCGTGCCCCACTGGGCGCTCACTGCGGGGTTCTCAGCCGCCACGATGAACTGGTTGTTCACCCAGTCGAGCTTGTCGCAGCTGGTGTAGATCAGCTTGTCGGTGCCCAAGGGCAGGCAGAAGCCGCCGTTGCCGATCACTGCGCTCACGCTTCCGTTGGTGAAGTTGTCACGGTTGTCGATGATGCGATCACCGGCATTGGTGCGCAGGATGTAACCACCGCCAGCAATACCATCGCCACCGGCATCAAGCACACGCAGGCGGTAGCAGCCGTCGGGCAGGCAGGAGAACTGGGTCACCGTCGCGTTGCTCGGGAGCCCGCCACCGGCGAAGATCACCTCGTTGGAACCCTGCTGGATGATCTCCCAGGAGGTCTGAGCGGCGTTGGCATCGGTCTCCACCTCGAGGGTGAGCTGGTTGGTGCCGATGTACACGATCACATCCTCCGAAGCGCTGCAGCCGTTGTTCTCTGCCGTCACCGAGTAGGTGGTGGTGGCGAGCGGCGTGGCCGTAACGTTGGGTCCAGTGGTGGTGTTGAGGCCAGCACCGGTCCAGGTGTAGGTCACGTTGTTGTACTCGAACACAATGCCCCAGCTGGTGATGGAGCCGCCATCGCCGCCGACATCGTCATAGACGAACAGGCTCCAGATACCGTTGGGGTTGCCGGTGAAGTTGGCGAGGTTGGCGCTCGTGGGAGCCGAGGGCGTGCCCACGCCACCAAAACCACCACCGTTCACCACACCGTAGGTGCCAGAGGCCGGGGCACCCGAAAGAGGCAGCGCAGGTGCGCCGGCCTCGAACACATAGTTGCGTCCCGTCACGCTACCCGTACCGATCGCATCCGTGAAGATGATGGAGTTCTGACCTGCTGGTGAGAACAGGGCGACGTCCACGTCGGTCGGCCAGGTGTGGCCGAAGCCGTTGATCAACACCTGCTTCACGGTAACACCCGTGGTCGGGAGACCGCTCACACTGATCGTGCCCGGATAGGGTGCAGCGTTACCGCTGGCGTTGATCGTCAAAGCACCACCCGTATTGAAGCCCAGGGTCGAAAGTGCCGAGGAGGAGGCCGCAATGTCCACGCTACCACCGGCGCAGAGCGACCAAACGGTCGGCACTACCACTGGCGTGGTGGGCGTTACGTTCACCTGCACACTGGTAGTGACCGGCGCACTGCTGCAGCCGTTGGCCGAGGCCACCACTACATAGTTGCCGCTCATGGCCAGGGTGGAACCCGCGATCGCAGGGTCCTCATCCGTACTGGTGAAGCCGTTCGGGCCGGTCCAGGCAAAGCTGCTGCCTGCCACGCTGCTGCCACCATCCAGGAGGATGGGCTGGCCAGCGCAGACAGGGCTGCTGCTTGCTGCCGTGGCCACGGGTACCGGGAATTCGGTCACCACAACGCTGGCCGAGGCGGTGCCGCCGCAACCATCGGTGATCAGCACGCTCCACGTTCCAGGAATGTTCACCCCGATGGATGAAGAGCTGGTGGGTGGGCCGGTCACGTTGTTGGGGTCCGTCCAGGTGTACGTGTACGGCGCACCACCACCGAGCGGCGTGGCTGTCAGGGTCGCACTGCCGCCCGTGCAGAAGCTGGGGGTGGCAGGTGCCAGCGATGCTTGTCCAGCACCGAGGGGCTCACCAGCGGTCACGGTAACCGTGCCGGTGGATGTGCAACCTTGGTTCGATACGTTCACCGAGAGCGGGTAGCTGCCAGCGGCCACAGGACCGAACACCGGGTTGGCGATGTTGGTGGCGCTGAGGTTGGCACCGGGGCTCCAGGTGTAGTCGTACGCGATGGGCAGGAAGCGGAAGGCATCGTTCACTGCGGTCCAAGGCTGTGAGTTGCGACCAGGTACCACTGTTGCCAGCGTACCGGTGGAGTTCTCGATACCCTGTGTGGTGTTGTCGAACCCGCCGTTGCCGATGTTGGTGTTGTGCACCTCGATCGAGCCATCAGCATACAGGATGATCTGGCCGGTCACCGTTGAGGCAGAGCCGAAGAAGGGCACACCATTGAACTGCACCACGAAACGGCTGGGGCTGCTCAGGTTGTACGTGGTGATCTGGCCCGCACCGGCATTGAGGTCTTCCCATGCCAGAGCGATCACGTTGTTCGGCGTGAAGCCCGTATTGGCCGGCATCAGGTCACCCGAGCAGCAGCCGCTCTGACCGCTGTTGTCGAAGGTGATGAAGCCGTTGGTGCCCACATACACGTTGGTGTAGGTGTTGCCATAGAAGGGGAAGCTGAAGCCGATGGGTACCGCACCGCTCACGGCATCGTCACCAGCTACGGGCGAGGTGCCAGAACCGGTCACAGGGGCGAAGGGGATCGCAGCCACCGTGTAGCCTGAAGCAGGGGCCGTCGCGTTCAGTTGGCTGGTGCCCGAACCTGCGCAGATGGCAGTTGGGGTGGCCGTGACCGAAGTGATGTTGGGGGGCGAGATCACCGTGAGCGCGTAGTTGGCCGTGCCGGTGCAACCTGCGGCCGAGGCAGCAGCGGTGTAGACACCGTTGTTGGCCGTGCTCAAGTTGGTGATGGTCACGTTGTCGGTGGTGTTGCCACCCACAGGAGCGGCACCCGTCCATACGAACGTGCTGCCCGGCTGGTCCGACGTGGCCGTGAGGGTCACTTCACCACCCACGCAGATCGGCGCGGTGGCTGTGATGTTCACGATCGGGGTCGGGGTTTCCGTTACGTTACGCGTTGCCGTTGCGGTGGTGCCGCAAGCATCGGTGATCAGCACGGTCCAAGTGCCTCCGAAGGCGGCGGGTTGTGTGCTGGCCGTGCCTGCTGCCACGTTGTTCGGGTCCGTCCAGGCGTAGGTGTAGGGCGCCAGACCACCAGTCGGAACTGCGGTCAACGTCACGGGTTGGCCGGTGCAGACCGCAGCGACCTCAGGTGTGATGGCGGCCGACTCGATGGCCGGGGCCACGTTCACCGTGACCGTGGTGGTGAGGGGGCAACCGTTCGCGATGGCCGTCACCGTGTAGGTGGTGGTCTCCGTTACACCGATCGCCTGGGGCGCTGCGATGTTCGGGTCGCTCAGGAAGGTGGCGGGCGACCAGCTGTAGGTGGCCGTTACCGATGGAGCAGCGAAGCGATAGATCGTACCAACACCGGGCCAGCCGTTCAGGCTATTGTTGCGCGTCACGGAGCTCACCGTAGGTCCGGCGAAGCTCTGGAGGCTCTGGTAGTTGGCGATGTTGCCACCCACGACAGCTACCGTTGCGCTACCCGTGCTGGCAGCGGGTCCGTAGCGGTATTCGATCGCATTGGAACCCTCGTACAACCACACTTGCACCACCGATGCCGTACCGAACGAGATGTTCAGGTTCATGCTGATGATACGGATGCGGTTGGGCGCAGTACCCGTGAGCAAGGTGGTCACCGACGATGCGCTGTGGTCGTCCCACAGGGCATACAGCGTGTTCGAGAGGAACGTACCGGTGTTGTCGTAGGCATTGCCTACCAAACCACCCAAGCGGACCGCACCGTTGGTGCTGGCCGAGAACTGGGTGAAGTTGTTGCCCTCGTAGATGAAGGGGAAGCCGATGTTCGTGAGCGCGCTCTGAGCATCATCGCCGCTGATGCCGAGGCTTGTGGCACCCGCCATGGGGTCCACTGCACCGGAAAGCGCGCTGAACTGGTAGTTCGTGATGTTGCCCACGGGCGTGGTGGCCGAGGCCGACAGTTGGCTGGTAGCTCCCGTGCAGATGGTGCCGGGCGTGGCCGATGCCGTCAGGCTCACGTTCGGCGGGGCCGGGATCGTGAATACGCCCAGGTTCTTGTTGCACGCACCGTCGGTTTCATGCAGCAGGAAGAGCTGCACGCTCTGGCCAGGCGAGAAGGGACCGATCTCCGCGATGTCGAAATCAACCAGTCCTGGTACCACCGTGGCGGGGCCACCGTTCACCGAATAGCTCAGCGAAGTGGTAAAGGCATCGCCCACGGAGAATACTTCCACCGAGATGGAACCGTCGCAGTTGTCAACCACGGCCACACCATCGGGATCCAGGCAACCTGCGGTGCATTCCGCTTCGAAAAGCCATGCGCTGGCCTCGGTATCGCCGTCGAAGCAGCTACCGCTCACCGTGCTTTCCACCTCAATGAACATCGAGTTGATACCGGTAGTGGTGGTACCGGTCGCACCTGCAAGGTCAGTGAAGTTGCCGGTCAGGCTGAGGATCGGCGTGCCGGTGTTGTCCGTACCATCGTATGCGCGGATCACATCGCCCGGCGCCATGGTACCCGACACGAAGGTCACAGTGATGGTCTCGTTCGGGTTGTCGCTGGTGAAGGTCCACGTCTTGGTCTCGTTGTTCTGGTAGCAGTAGTTGACGGTCGTTGTGGTGCCGCAAGTGATGAGCGTGGGGCAGTTGGTTGAGAAGTTGCCCAATGCGAGCGTGCTCACCGTACCGTTGTTCACCACCACGTTCACGATGTCGGTGGCCGTGAAGCCCAGGCCGCCATTGTCCAGCAGGTTCACACCCAGCGCTGCAGCAGCGCTTTGCACGGGTCCACCGTTCACGGTGTATTCCAACGAAGCGGTCACGCCATCACCCAGGCTGGTAATGTCAACGCTGATGTCGAAGGTTCCACCGTTGCAATCATCCACCACCGTGGCCGTGGCCGTAGCGGGCAGGGGTGGGGGCAAAATGGTGACCAGGTAGTCCTCCGTTTCACCGTAGCCGTAGCTCAGGCAGGCGGTGAGGAGATCGCCACTCAAGCCTTCGGCAGCGGTTACACGCATGGCGGTGGTGCCGAGAATGGCGGTCATGGGCACGTTGAAGGTGCCGGTCACGTTGCGGGGGCCGGCCGCGGTCGTGGCTTCCACGAACACTTTCTCCGTGGCATCACTGAACACGCCGTTCTGGTCATAATCGATCCAGATGGCCACGCCGTTGTTGTAGTAGGGTGCGCCATCGCACTCATCCTGTTGCACGTTGAAGCTCGCCGCAACC
>CAZQFG010000207.1:0-5265 GCA_964592515.1 uncultured Chryseobacterium sp.
TGGGCATCACCCGGCTACCGAAGCTCTTGGCGTTGGCGTTGGTGAGCCCGCTGTAACTGACGGTATCGTACTGTACATGCTCCACCGTGGGATACTTCGCTTTCAGCGCGGCCACGGCGGCGTTGGTGCTGGGGCTGATCACGGTACCACTGAGCACCACGATGCGCTTGCCAGCGGCAGCGGTGGCACCGAGCTTATCCGAGATGGCCTTGTCGGCATCAGCCCATGTGGCGTCGGCCCCCTTGTGCATCGGGTTCTTCAGGCGCTCATTGTCGTACAGCGATAGCACCGAACTATTGATCCGGGCATTGATGCTGCCCTTGCCCACCTTGGGGTTGTGGTTGATGCCGAAGCGGGGGTTGCCCTTCACGTGGATGGGACGTCCCTCGCGGGTCTTCACCAGCACGCTGGCAAAGTCCTCCCCATCATAGAACGTGCTGGCATACCAGTTGGCCACGCCCGGGGTGATGTCCTCGGGCTTGTTCACGTAGGGGATCGACTTGATCACCGGGGTCTCGCAGGCGGCCAGGGTGGCGGCGCCCAGGGAGAAGCCCAGGAACTTGAGGAAGTCGCGACGCCCGGTGCTGGCGCCTTGGAAGTTCTGGTCGCCCAACACCTGGTCAATGGCCAAGTCCTGAGGGAACTCGTTCTCCCGTCCCTTGATCGCTTCGGGGTGCTGATGCAGGTCCCCGAGGTCCATCCAGTATCGCTTCGTGCTCGACATGCGGCGCGCGTTGTTCGGTCTTAGTAGTGACACTTGGCGCATTCCCAGCCGCCAAGCTCCTTTACACTGATCTTATCGTCCTCGAGGTACTTCTTCAGCTCGCTGTGGCCGAGATCGGTCTCGTTCAAGCGGGCCATTACCTCATCGTAGTAGCCGTTGCCGGCCATCTTCACTTCCTTCTGGTTGTGGCAGTCGATGCACCATCCCATGGTGAGGGGCGCCCACTGCTCGGCCACGTCCATCTTCTCATCGATGGGACCATGGCACTCCTGGCACTCCAACTTGCCCACGGCCACGTGCTGTGCGTGGTTGAAGTAGGCGTGGTCGGGCAGGTTGTGCACCTTCACCCACTTCACGGGCTCGGTCTTGCCGGTGTACTGCTTGGTGTTGGGGTCCCAACCCACGGCCGCATAGATCTTGGCGATCTCGGCAGTGCTCCACGGGTTGCGGGCCGACTCGTTCACCGCCGTGTGGCAGTTCATGCAGACGTTGGTGCTGGGGATACCGGCATGTTTGCTTTTCTCGGCGCTGCTGTGGCAGTACTGGCAGTTGATGGCCAGATTGCCCGCCTCAGCCTTACCGGCGTGCAACGTGTGGTCGAAACGGATGGGCTGCTCGGGCTTGTAGTGTTCCACCTCGTCGCCACCGTAAACCCCGATCACCCAAGCGGCGTCCCAGAGCTTCAGCACGATGAACACCACGAAGAACAAGGCAATGATGCTCGCAAAGGCCTTGTTGTTCCAAGCCCACTCGCGGATGCTCTGCCCCATGGTGCGATCTGGCAGGGGCTGCTTGCCCTCGGCCTCTTGCACGGCATTGGCCAAGCTCTTCTTTACACCGCTAAGGCTAAGAGCCACCACCACGAACAGCAGGGCCAGCACCACCAGCCAAGGCCAGGCGGCTCCGGCATCGTTCGGACCTTGGGGTTGTACAGGACTACCACCATCGGCCGTCTTTGGAGCGGGGGGAGCATAGTTGTCAGCATAGTACAGGACCGCGTCGATCTCCTCGTTGGTGAGGGCCTGTGGGGTCATCACGCTCTTGTTCCACTTCGCGAAAAGGTCGGTGGCGTAGGCGTTACCCGTCTTCAGGTAGTCGCTGCTGTTCTTGATCCAGGCGTAGATGTCGCCTTTGCCTTCCCACCGTGCGCGGGCACCTTTCAGGGCCGGACCGGTAAGGTCCTTGTCTGGCTTGTGACAGGCTCCGCAGTTGCCTTTGAAGAGCTTTTCACCCGTGGCATACAACGCCGCATCCGCCGGCTGGGCGTGCACAGCGGTGAAGGAAAGGGTCAGGAAAAGCGCGAGGGTGGCGTAGAGGAGCCCGGTGGAACGTTCTGAAATCCTTGCTACAAGCGGCATTCCGAGCAGTTTTGGAGGAGAAGGGCCCAAGGGACCGGCCGCAAAAATAAACGGGGAACCGATCGCGGCACGGCGCAAAGGCCCGGTTGCCATGGGGATGTCACTATTTAGAGGCGGTCTAAATAAGAGGACAGCATCCCACAGCACATCGCAGCCCCGACCAGCGCGGATGCGGCATACTTTTGGCCAGCCTCCACCGCATGCGCAACCACTTGATCCTCGGCCTTATTTTGATCGCCTCCACCTGGTCCGTGGCCCAGGAGCCAACGCGCGTGTTCGAGCCCTACAAGCCTGCACCGCAACCGGTGGACACCCCGGCCACTGCAACGCCGGGCCAGATCACAGTGACCACCGACCCGCGCATCGACGCCACCGTCACACGCTACACCGAACTGAAGCACCCGCAACGGGGCTACCGCGTCCAGATCTTCCTGGGCGACCGCAAGACAGCCGAGGACCACAAGCGCACCTTCCTACAGAAGTACCCCGATGTGCCGGCCTACATGAGCTTCCTGGCCCCCAATTTCCGCTTGCGAGTGGGCGACATGCGCACCCGCCTTGAGGCCGAACGGCTGCTGCGCGATCTGAAGACGCTATACCCCGGCAGCTACATCGTGCCGGACGAGATCGAGATGCCGCGCCTGCCGGAGCCGCCGAAGTGACCTGCATGTTACCTCGACCCAACAAAAAGGCCCCGTTCCCGGGGCCTTTTGCTTTCGTTCAATTGGTGATCACTCGCCCAGCGTGCGCTTCACCTCTTCGATGGTGAAGGCCTCGACGGTATCGCCCACCTTGATGTCGTTGAAGTTCTTGATGGAGAGACCGCACTCGTAGCCGTGGCTCACCTCTTTCACCTCGTCCTTGAAACGCTTCAGCGCATCCAGGTCGCCGGTGTAAACCACGATACCATCGCGGATGAGGCGGACCTTGTGCTTGCGCTCGATCTTGCCATCGAGCACGTAGCAACCGGCCACGGTACCCACTTTGCTGATCTTGAAGACCTCGCGCACCTCTGCCGTACCCGTGACCTTCTCCACCTCCTTCGGCGCCAGCATGCCTTCCATGGCCTGCTTGATCTCTTCGATCGCGTCGTAGATGATGGAGTACATCCGGATATCGATCTCTTCCGACTCGGCCAGCTTGCGGGCGCCCGGGGTGGGACGCACCTGGAAGCCCACGATGATGGCGTTGGACGCGGTGGCGAGCAGCACGTCGCTCTCGGCGATCGGACCCACGGCACGGTGGATCACATTCACTTTGATCTGCTCGGTGGTGAGCTTCAACAGCGAATCGGTGAGCGCTTCCACGGAACCGTCCACGTCGCCCTTCACGATCAGGTTCAGCTCTTTGAAGTCGCCAATGGCGAGGCGGCGACCGATCTCGTCCAACGTGATGTGCTTGTGCGTGCGGATGCCCTGTTCGCGCTGCAGCTGTGTGCGGCGGGTGGCAATGGCACGCGCATCACGCTCATCCTCGAACACCTGGAAGGTATCGCCCGCGTTGGGCGCACCGTCCAGACCGAGAATGGATACCGGCGTGGAGGGCGGGGCCTCGGCCACCTGCTGACCACGTTCGTTGAACATGTTGCGGATACGGCCACTGTACTGGCCGGCCAGGATGATGTCGCCCTTGCGCAGGGTACCACCATCCACCAGCAGGGTGGTCACATAACCGCGACCCTGTTCCAGCGTGCTTTCGATGACCACACCGTGGGCGCGCTTGCCCGGGTCGGCCTTCAGGTCCAGCATATCGGACTCCAAAAGCACCTTCTCCAGCAGTTGGTCCACGCCCTGGCCTTTCTTGGCGCTGATCTCCTGCGTTTGGAACTTACCGCCCCACTCCTCCACCAGGATGTTCATCTGGCTGAGCTGTTCGCGGATCTTTTCGGCGTTGGCGCCGGGCTTATCGATCTTGTTGAAGGCGAAGACCATGGGCACACCAGCGGCCTGCGCGTGGTTGATGGCCTCGCGCGTCTGGGGCATCACGCTGTCGTCAGCCGCGATCACTATGATGGCGATGTCGGTGACCTGCGCACCGCGGGCACGCATGGCGGTAAAGGCCTCGTGACCGGGTGTATCGAGGAAGGTGATCTTCTTGCCGTTCTCCAGCTTCACGCTGTAGGCACCGATGTGCTGCGTGATGCCACCGGCCTCACCGGCGATTACGTTGGCCTTGCGGATATAGTCGAGCAATGAGGTCTTACCGTGGTCAACGTGACCCATGACGGTTACGATGGGCGGACGGGCCACGATACGCTCCGGCACATCGGCCTCTTCCTGCGTATCCTGTTGCACGTCGGCACCGACGAACTCCACTTTGAAGCCGTATTCCTCGGCGATCACGGAGAGGGTCTCGGCATCGAGGCGCTGGTTGATGCTCACCATCATGCCCAGGCTGAAGCAGGCCTTGATGATGTCCGTTACGGGCACGCTCATCATGGACGCCAGCTCGCTCGCGGTAACGAACTCAGTGACCTTGAGGGTCTTGCCGGCCAGGTCGCGTGCGGCTTGTTCCTCCTCGAAGCGCTGGTAACGTTGGTCGCGCTTGTCGCGGCGGATCTTGGAGCCTTTGCTCTTGCTGCCACCTGTAAGGCGTGCGAGGGTCTCGCTCACCTTGCGCTTCACGGCGTTCTCGTCCAGCTCGCCGGGACGGCCGGGACCGCCAGCGGGACTGCGTTGTTCTTGTTGTACAGCGCGGTCCACGTTCACAGGACCCGGCTTCACGATGCGCTTGCGGCGACCGCGTTCGTCGGGGCGTTCGGCGGGCTTGCGCTCCTTCTCCACGGGCAGCTCGATCTTGCCCAGGGTCTTCAGGCCGGCCAGCTTCTGCACGTTCACCCGGATGGTCTCGGGTTCGGCGGGAGCAGCGGGGGCCGCAGGCGCGGCCGGTGCCACTGGTGCAGCGGGTGGCGCTTCGGCCACGGGGGCTGCGGGGGCAGGGGCAGGTGTTTCGGGGGCTGGAGCGGCGGGGGCCTCAGCCTTGGCCGGCGCAGCCTTGGCGCCTTTGCCTTTGGCGGCCTTACTCTCCAGATCGATCTTGCGGACCACCTTCACGCCGGCCTTCTCGGCCTTGGCCTTGATCACCTCAGGCTCAGCACTTTCGGCCACGGGGGCTGCGGGCACTTCAGCGGGCGCGGGCGGCGGTGGGGGCGGCGCGGGGGCGGCCACTGGCGCCTCGGGTTCA
>CAZQFG010000208.1:0-5230 GCA_964592515.1 uncultured Chryseobacterium sp.
TAGCAGGGCGGCCTATGCCACCACGCGGGCAAGGGCGAAGGACACCAAGGCCAGCACGGCGAAGACCACCATGCTGAAGCGTATCAATTGGCTGCGATCGGCGTTGCGTGTGCTTTCCATGTTCGGAGCGAAAGAGTACTGTAATGACGGCCTGCTGTAGGATGGTTGCTTCCGCCCGGAAAATAAACTTGACAAATGTGCGGAAGTGACCAGTGCACCCGCGGCGCGCGATCGACCGGTTAACAACAGGTGCATGTAGAACAGACCGAGACGGATGCGCAGCCCCGGCAACAACGCCCCGATCGGCACGTTCGCAGGCCCATCGGTACCTTTGCCGCCCTTCGTCATGCGCCACGCACGCACCGTTGCCTTCCACACCTTGGGCTGCAAGCTCAATTTCAGCGAGACCAGCACCCTGGCCCGTTCGCTGGAGGAAGCCGGGTATGCCCGTGTGCGGGTGGAGGAACGACCCGATGTGTTCGTGCTGAACACGTGCAGCGTTACCGAGAACGCCGACAAGGAATGCCGCCGCCATGTGCGTCGTTTCCAAGCCATCAATGCCGAGGCCTTCATTGCCGTGGTGGGCTGCTACGCGCAGTTGAAACCCGAGGAGATCGCCGCCATACCGGGCGTGGACCTTGTGCTCGGCGCCAACGAGAAATTCGATCTGGCGGCCCACATTGAAGGACTGGAAGGCAAACTCACCGAGGGCAAGGCCATCTATGGGGCCATCAAGGAAGTGAAGCGTTTCGTGCCTTCCTACAACGCCAACGACAGGACCCGCACCTTCCTGAAAGTGCAGGACGGTTGCGACTATTTCTGCTCCTTCTGTACCATACCGCTGGCCCGTGGCCGAAGCCGGAGCGCCACCATTTCCGAAACGGTAGAACAGGCCCGTCGGATCGCGGCATTGAACGTGAAGGAGATCGTGCTCACCGGCGTGAACACGGGCGATTTCGGACGCACGCACAACGAGGACCTGCTGGGACTGCTGCACGCCTTGGACCAGGTGGAAGGCATCGAGCGCTTCCGGATCAGCAGCATCGAACCGAACCTCTGCCACGACGGCATCATCGACTTCGTGGCCGGGAGCAAGCGCTTCGCACCACACTTCCACATGCCATTGCAAAGTGGCAGTGACACCATTCTGGAACGCATGCGCCGCCGCTACGATACGGCGCTCTACGCCGAGCGTGTGGCCCGTATCAAGGAACGCATGCCGCATGCCTGCATCGGGGTGGACGTGATCACCGGAACACCGGGCGAGACCGAAGAGGAATTCCTGCGCACGCACACCTACCTGCGCGGTCTGCCCGTGGACTATCTCCACGTGTTCACATACAGCGAGCGGGCAAACACCACCGCCGTGCGCATGGAGGACACCGTGCCTATGGAGATACGACGCGAACGCACCAAACAGCTCAGGATCCTGAGCAACAAAATGCAACGCGCATTCCAGGAACGTCACATGGGCACCACGCGCAAGGTGCTGTTCGAGCATGGTGAGGAAGCGACCGGTGCCTCCATGATGGAAGGCTATACCGACAACTACGTGCGGGTCGCGTTGCCCTATGACGCGGCTATGGTGAACACCGTGGTGCCGGTGACCTTGGAACGGATCAACGGCGACGGCCACGTGGTGGGCGCTGTCGCTCGGATGCCCATGGATGCAACCTTGCTCACCTGAACGAACCCACCGGAATGTACCCCACCCTCTACCACGCGTTCCTGGACCTCACCGGCATCGACCTGCCGGGGCTGAAGTTCCTGAACAGCTTCGGCTTCTTCGTGGCGCTGGCCTTCGTGTTCGCCAGTTGGACACTGGGGCTTGAGCTCCGTCGCCGCGAACAGTCCGGTCTGCTGAAAGCCGCCACGCGCAAGGTGATCGTTGGCGCACCGGCCACTATGAGCGAACTGGTGGTGCAGGGCATTCTGGGCTTCGTGCTCGGTTTCAAGCTGCTTTACATGGCGCTGAACCTCACCGATTCCACCGCCGACCCACAGAGCTTTCTGCTGAGCGGAAAGGGCTCCCTTTTTGGTGGCCTGTTGGGCGCTGCGGCCATGGCCGGATATGCCTGGTGGGACAAACAACGGGCACGTTTGAAGGAACCGCGCACCGAGACCGTGCAGATGCTGCCCAGCGAACACGCAGGTAACATCACGCTCACCGCCGCACTGTGGGGACTCATAGGTGCCAAGCTGTTCCACTGGCTCGAGAACCCCTCGGAATTCGTGGCCTTCCTAAAGCATCCGGGCGGCGATGGTCTGTTCAGCGGATTGACCATGTACGGAGGCCTGATCGTGGCCGGAGCCATGGTGATCCGCTACTTCGCCAGGCACGGCATTCCCGTTTGGCAGGGAGCCGATAGCGCAGCTCCGGGCGTGATGCTGGCATATGGCGTTGGGCGCATCGGCTGCCAGATAAGCGGTGATGGTGACTGGGGCATCGTGAACACCACGTTCCTCGGTCCGGGCCCAAAATGGCTGTGGCAATACGATTATCCGAACAACGTGAACAGTGTGGGCATACCGCTGAGCGATGGAAGGCCCTGTTTTGATGGGTATTGCACCGTGCTTCCTGAGACCGTGTTCCCCACCCCGCTTTACGAGACCATTGTATGCGTAGCCTTCTTTTTCGTGCTCTGGGCACTGCGCAAGCGCCTACATCCGGCGGGCACCATCTTCTTCCTTTTCCTGTTCCTCAACGGCCTCGAACGCTTCTTCATCGAGAAGATCCGCGTCAACGTGCACGTAATGGGGAACATCACGCAGGCCGAGATCATCGCCTCGCTGCTCATGTTGGGCGGCATCGGTGGAATGCTCTGGCTCCGCAACAAAAAGAACACCGACAATGGACCTGCAACTGCTCACTGAACAGGTGGTATCGCTCAGTACCGAGATCGCGGCCTTCATCCGTGCCGAAGCACCGAAACTCACCGAAGCAGGTGTTTCGAGCAAGAGCGCCAATAACCTGGTGACCCACGTGGACCACACCGCCGAGGACCGCATTGTAGAAGCCTTGGAGAAGCTGCTTCCCAATGCGGGTTTCATTGCCGAGGAAGGCAGCGGCGAACAAGGCACGGGACTCAACTGGGTGATCGACCCGCTGGACGGAACCACCAACTTCGTGCACGGCGTGCCCTGCTACTGCATCAGCATCGCCCTGCTCGATGGCACCGAACCCTTGCTGGGCGTGGTGCATGAAGTGACCCGCGACGAGCGCTTCACCGCATGGAAAGGCGGCGGTGCCTACCTCAACGGACAGCCGATCCGTGTGTCCGCCCGCAAAGAGCTGCAGGAAAGCCTGCTCGCCACTGGCTTCCCGTACGACGACTTCGGCTACGAGAGTGAGTACATGGACCTGCTGCGCGAACTGATGCACCGCACCCGCGGCATCCGTCGCCTTGGCAGTGCCGCCGCGGATCTGGCATACGTGGCCTGTGGTCGATTCGAGGCCTTCTACGAGTATGGCCTTAACAGTTGGGACGTGGCGGCCGGTGTGCTGTTGGTGCGCGAAGCGGGCGGCAAGGTCAGCGGCTTCCTCCCCAGCAAGGACCCTGTTTTCGACGAGGAGATCGTGGCCAGCAACAGCGCCATCCACGACGAGCTCTTGGAAGTGATCGAACGCAACTGGCAGCGGCAGGACTGAACCTAAGCGTGGTCCTCGCGTCTTGCACCATTGCTCAGCAGAAGCAGACCAACAAAGGTGAGCGCCCCGTTCACCAGCAACAGTTCGAAACCGAACTTGTATCCACCGAACAGGTCGGTAGAATAGTGGTCCAATGCGAAAGTGAGCAAGGGCGAAAGCACCGCCACCAGCGGCACCCAGCGGTCTCGCACGGCCAACCGCGTGAGCATGCCAAAGGCGAAGAGGCCCAATAGTGGACCATAAGTGTAACCCGCGACCTTGAACACGGTCTTGATCACACTGTCATCGTTCAACAATTTGAAGAGCAGGATCAGCACCACCATCACCACGCTCATAAGTAGGTGGACCCGCTGACGAAGGGGCTGCCGTTGGGCCTCGGGGCGCTTGTCGATCTCCAGCACATCCACACACACGCTGGTGGTCAGCGCGGTGAGGGCACTGTCCGCACTGGAATAGGCCGCTGCGATGAGGCCCAGGATGAAGAGCAGCCCCACGATGACCGGCAGTGTGCCACCCGTGGCGATCATCGGATAGATCTGATCGGCCTTGCCAGGCAGGGCGATGCCAAAGCGCTCCACGTAAAGGAAGAGCAGGGCGCCCAGCGTGAGGAACACGAGGTTCACCAGCACCAGCACCAGACTGAAGCTCACCATGTTCTTCTGCGCTTCACCAATGCTGCGACAGCTCAGGTTCTTCTGCATCATGTCCTGGTCCAGCCCGGTCATGGCGATGGCGATGAACATACCGCCGAGGAACTGCTTCCAGAAGTAAGTACCCGGCTTGGGGTCATCGAAGAAGAACACGCGGCTCAGGTCGCTGGACTTCACCTGTGCGATGGTCTCGGCGATGCTCCAGCCGAGTTTCTGCCCGAGCAACACCACGGTCAAGCCTACCGCCAGCAGCATGAATGCGGTCTGCAGTGTATCGGTCCAGATGATGGTGCGCATGCCGCCCTTATGCGTGTAGAGCCAGATCAGCGCAATGGTGATCACCACCGTGACCACGAAGGGGATGCCCCAGGCGTCAAAAAGCAGGAACTGCAACACGATGGCCACCAGGTAGAGCCGCGCTGCGGAACCCACGCTGCGGCTGAGCAGGAAGAAGCACGCGCCCGTGAGGTAACTGCTTCGCCCGAAGCGCTCACCGAGGTAGCCGTAGATGGAGGTGAGCTGTAGCCTGTAATACAGCGGCATCAACACGAAGGCGATCACCGCGTAGCCCGGTAGGTAACCCAGCACCATCTGCAGGTAGCTGAACTGATCGGAGCCCACCATGCCCGGAACGCTGATGAAGGTGACCCCGCTGAGCGAGGCGCCGATCATACCGAAGGCCACGATATACCACGGCGACTTCCTTTCGCCCAAGAAGAACGCGCTGTTGCCCGCACCTCGCGAGGTGACCACGGAGATGCCGTAAAGCAGCGCGAAGTAGGCGACGATGACGGAGAGGACCAGCAGAGGCGACATGAGGACGAAGGAACGGGCCGACCAGCCGGTATTGAAAGGCGTTAGGCAGGAAGTTCTCCAAGCTTGATGTTGGATCAAGGAGAACGACTCCGGAGGCCCCCCACCCCTTCTGCCC
>CAZQFG010000209.1:0-5207 GCA_964592515.1 uncultured Chryseobacterium sp.
GAAGCTGCCGCGGATGGCGAGGATGTTCTTCTTGTAGAGCATCTCGCTGGCCTGTAGGTTCTGGCCATCGGGACCGAAGAGCACGGCGTCGGTGTAGCCGCGCTTCACCAGTTGCAGGCTCAGCAGGCGGTTGTCCACCTGCGCGAACGCCGGACCGTTCATCTGGATCATGTCGATCTCCACCACGTGCCGGCTCACGTTGTCGTACAGCGCGGTCATGATCTCCTGCGGATCGGCATGGTTGAACATGCAGCCGTGCATCAGGTTCACGCCCAGTACGCCGATGCTCTCCTGTTGCAGGCTCATGTCGGGGTCGTGCAGCCTGAAGTGCAGCAGTACATCACTGGTGGGCTGGTCCGGTGCCGCCTGGAAACGCACACCCACCCAGCCGTGGCCGCTGTGCGGACGCTCGAAGGTGCTGGTGGCCACCGTGTTGGCGTACGTGAAGAAGCGCTTGGTGGGGTGGTCCTTGCGCGACAAGCGGTCGGTGATCAGGCCATACTCGTGGCGGAGCATGTTCTTCAGGCGGCTTTCGCACACGAACCGGTTGCCGGGCTCGGGTCCATATATGGCGTTGCTGAAGTCCTTGTCGTAGGCGCTCATGGCCTTCGCAATGGTCTGCGAAGCGCCGCCCGCGCGGAAGAAGTGCCGCACCGTTTCCTGTCCGGCCCCGATCTCGGCGAAGGTGCCGTAGAGGTCCGCGTTCATGTTGATGCGTCGGGCCTTCTGGGCCGGGCTCAGCGGAACACGACTGGGATCCTGCACGATCATTTTGGTCCTGGGCTGTTTTGAAGGGGGCAAAGGTAGCCCCTTCACAAAGGCCGCGCATGAAGAACGTCAGGTCCCGCCTGCATGTTCTCCACCATCGAATGTCACTGGTCGCTGAAGCCCGCGCGCCGGTGGCTGCCGTCGCAATAGGGCTTGTTGGCCGATGCCCCGCACCGGCACAGGGCCACCTTGCCTTCGTGGGTCTCCTCGCGTCCGTCCGCATGCTTCACCGTGCAGGGGCCTTGCAGCACCAGTGGCCCATTGGGCGTGGCCTCGATCAGCCGTTCGGTGGCCGCGGCGGTCGGTAAGGTGCCGGACCCGTCGTTCATCCGGTAGCTCAGTGCCCCGCTCGGGCATTTCCGCACCTGCTCGATGATCTGTTCCGTGCCAATGCCCTCGGGCGTTATCCACGGGCGTTTGCCGGGCTTGAACACCGCTGGCAGGCCCTTCCAGCACAGGGTGCTGTGGATGCAGCGGTCCTTCTGCCAGATAATAGTGACCTCGCCGTTGGTGTAGCTGTGCTCCTTGCTCATGCCTTGAGGCCCGCGCTCAAATGGATCGGGCTCTCCAAGGTACGGTGCACCGGGCACGACCGTGCGATCTGCAGCATGCGGACCCTCTGTTCATCCGAAAGGTGCTGCGGCAGGTCTACCTCCAGGTGGATGCGCGTATCGATGCTGGACCCGCTTTGCGTGCGTTCCATGGTCACCGTAACGCCAATGGGGGCCACGTTCCACTGTTTGCGGTCGGCATACATGCGCAGGGTGATGGCCGTGCACGAGGCCAGTGCGCTCAGCATCAGTTCATGCGGACGGAAGCCGAGGTCCTGGCCGCCGTGGTCCAAGGGCTCGTCGGCCACAAGGTCCAATCCGCGGGTGGTGAGCTTGGTGGTGTAGGGCAGGCCTTCCAGAACGGCCGTTACACTGCGGTGGCTGGTGTGTTGCATGCCACAAAGGTGGGCGGTCCTGGCGCGTGTCCGTTCCGCTCCTTATCACCAACCGGTCACCAGCAACCGCCGCGCTCCGTTGATGCCGCATTTCTGATAGGTGTTGTAGGCCTGTGCGGCGCGTTCCTGCACGGCCGTTGGGGCCTCCCTGCGCACCCAGCCTGCCAGCGCGGCCTTCAGCGTGTAGGCCTCGGGGGCCATCAGCCCGGTGGTCCACAGCAGGGGCTGGGCGCCGGTGGTGCGCAGGTGCGGGGCGTAGTAGCGCTTGCTGATGCAGGCCAGGATGATGGTCTCGCGCACCCGCTTGTCCTGCGCGGGGTAGCTGGCCTCCAGGGCGAAGTCCATCAGCCCGTCGTGGCCCACATAGGCCACCAGGTCGGCGCCACCGCCAATGGCGATGGTGCGGTCGGCCACGTTCAGCGAAGTGCTTCCCGCGCCGCTGGCATAGCGGAGCAGGTCTTCCGTGGCCTCGCGGATGTTCCGGCCGTCGTAGGCATCGGCCACCAGGTATACGGCACTGTCGCGGTGTTTCCAGGCCACGCGTTCCAGTATGTGCGGCAGGCCGGGGGAGGGCACCTGCACCCGCACCCATTCGGCCGCCCGATCGAAGTGCGTGCGCACCCCGTAGCCCGCGCCCCAGTATAGGTTGGTGCCGGGTCTCTGGCCGTTGCCAATGCCTGCGGGCACTTTCACAATGCCTTGGTGCTCGTTGTCGCACAGGGCCACCAGCACATGCACCACGCGCTCTTTGGCCCAGGTGGTGGTGCATAGGCATAGGAACAGGAGCAGGGTAGTGGTGCGCATGACCGTGGAATGCCGCTATGGCCGCAGGGTAACGCGGAGCGCGCCCTACGTGGTATGCAGGCGGGGCACCAGTGCGGGCACCTCGCGCCGGTAGCGCCGGTAGTCCTCCCCGAAGGCGGCGATCAGCTTCTGTTCTTCCAAGGCAATGCCGATGGGCAGGTACACGAAGGTGATGCCCACCACCAGCAGTGTGGAGGGCTGCCCGTCCATCAGCAGCCAGCCCACGGTCGCAAGGATGATCCCCGTGTAGATCGGGTGCCGCATGCGGCCATGCATGCCCGTGCGCACCAGGCCCGTTGGGCGTTCGGGTGAAAGACCGAGGAACCCGGCCCCACCGAAGCGCATCACCGCTGCCGTGGCCAACAGACCGCCACCAAGAACGAGCGCTGCTCCGAGCGTCCGCATGCTGAAGGTGGGCTGGTAGAGGGCAGGGCCTATACGCGCGGTGCCCAGGGCGAAAAGCACCCACCCTGCAAGCGCCAGCGAGACCACCGTGTAGGCCAACCGGTACCAACGTTCCAGGCCCAGGCTGGCCGCGGCCCATCGCTTGGTGCCGTTCAATGCGAGCAGGCTGTGCAGGGTGTAGAACACCGCCAAGGCAAGGGCCAGGTGCAACATGGCAGCAAGGTAGAATGCGAAAGGCCACCTTGTGGGTGGCCTTTGCCTTGGGCAGCTGCGCTGTTGCCAACGCACCTGGGTGGATCAGCGCATGTCGTTCACTTCCACGCCGGGGTACTTCGCCTTGTCGAAGGTGAAGAGCGCATCGGCCAGCACGGCGTTGGCGGTGAACTTCTTCAGCGTGTAGGTCACCACGTTGCCGTCCTTGTAAAGCACCTGCACGCTCTTGGGCTCGTTCTTCGCCTTGTCCACGGTGAGCACCACGGTGTGGTAGGGCTTCTTGCCGGCATCCGTGGGGAACAGTTTCACCACCTGCACCACGGTGCCCGCGGCGTCGGTCTTCTCTTCCACGAACTGCACCTTGAAGCCTTTCTCGTACTGCGTGAAGATCTTGGTGGGGTCCAGCTCCTGGTCCATTTCCGCGGGGTCGTTCAGCGTCACCTCGTTGGTCTCCTTGCTGTAGGTGTACATGGTGGTGCCGTCGTTGATCACCGTGTTCTTGTCCAGCTGCAGGCGGAACTTCTTGCCCTTCACCTTCATGTTGCCCTCCTGCTTCACGTCCAGCTTGTCCTTGGTGCTCTGCAGGCGGCTGCTGAAATCGGCCTCGAAGCTGGTCCAGGTCTTGGCCGCGGCCATCAGCTTGTCCACTATGGCCTTGCCCTTGGCATCGTCCTGGGCATTGGCGGACAGGTTGGCCACGAGCAGCGCAACGATCAGGAACACGGTCTTTTTCATGGGGTGCGAAGTTACGCTGGGGCTATTGGCAAAGGCTGTGCCATGTCAGGCCGCGTCCGTTCCCGGCCGCGTCCGTACACGCGTGCCGGTCACTTGTTCCAATCGGGGTTGGCCTTCACAAAGGCCTTGTACTTCTTGCCGCTCAGCATGGTGCCGCGGCATTTCTTGGAGCCGCACCGGCAGGCCCAGGTCTTCAGCAGTTCCTTGGTGTACGGCAGGTCGAACTCGAAGCCGTAGTCGTAGAAGATCTCCTCGCCGGGCTGTATGGTGCGCAGGGCCTCAATGATCACCCGGTCGTTCTTCGGATCGGGGTTCTTCTTCTTCTCGGCGTGCACAAAGGCCACCGCGTTCGGTTCGCAGCTGGTGTTGATCCAGCGCGCCACGTTGCCCTTCACGTTGGCATCCAGGATCCACTGGTCGTTCAGGGTGAACAGGAAGGTGTGGCCCGATGCCACATCGCCGTGGTATTGCTCGTCGGCCTGGTCGTGCGTGATCAAGCGGCCCTTGTATTCCACAATGTGCTCGCCCTTGCGGATGGGGGCGATGGCGAACACGCCGTTGCCGTGGATCTTGGAACGGCGACGGACGATCTTCAGGGGCTTCTCGGTCATGGGTGCTTGCACAGGTGGTCCAATGCGGGCGCAAAGAAAGGGGTTGGGTGGGGATACTGGTCGGGGTGAAGGACAGGCACGGGATGGGCAATTCAAATTCAGCCGCAGATGTCGCAGATGAAATGCTGATGGAATGCGAACGGAGCTTGAAAGGATACGGTGCAGTTCAATAGTCGCGCACGCGCCTCATGAACTCCAGGCGTTCGCTGCCGAAGTTGATCAATAGGCCGCGGTTCATTTCCGTGGCGGTCAAGTAGTTGATCAGTTGTGCTTCGTCCACTGGTGCGATGGCGCGCGCTGCCTTCAGTTCCACGATCACTTCGCCGAAGCAGAAGAGGTCCACGCGGAAGTTCGCTCCCAACGGTTCGCCCTTGTAGAACACCGATAGCTCCATTTCCAGCGTGTGGGGAATACCACGCAAGGTCAGCTCTCTGCTCAGCGCTTTCAGGTAAACGCTCTCCAGGAACCCCGGCCCCAGTTCGTTGTGCACCTCCATGGCCGCACCAATGATCGCATGCGTCTGCGGATCGCGCTGTTCCATACCCCCAAAATAAAGAGCTGAATGCTACGGAGTTCCTTCCGCGGTTTTCTCCCCAACCAGGCCCAGCGTATCCTGCAATTCATCTGCGCCATCTGCGGCCTGCATTTCCCTGCCATCTGCGGCTTGCCGCCAATCCCTACATCAACAAGTCCTCCTCACATCCTGCATTTCATCTGCGTCATCT
>CAZQFG010000210.1:0-5191 GCA_964592515.1 uncultured Chryseobacterium sp.
GATCTGGCCATGACCAAGGGCGTGAACTACCCCAAGGGCCTGCTGGCCTGGGCCAGGGAAAAAGGTGCTGGCCACTGGCTGGGCGTGCTCGAACGCCTGCAGGTCACCTATGGCGAGGACCGCTACCGCCCCTCGCCCCAACTGCGTCGAATGGCGCAGGTGTGATCGCCATCAACAGAGCGAATTGGCCTTAACCTCTTCTGTCAGAAAAGAATTTTCACGGGGTTTGTTTTCCATGGAACATTTCTTCTACTTTTGCGCCCCGAAACAACCACTCAACACGACCATGAAGTTCCAAGCCCTCACCATTGCTGCTTTGGCAGCCTCCTTCCTCGTAGCCTGCGGCCCGGGCGAAGCCGAACAGAAAGCCGCCCGCGAGAAGGCCGTTGCTGACAGCATCGCTGCTGCCGCTGCTGCTGAGCACGCCTACACCGTTGACGCTACCACCAGCACCATCAACTGGGCCGGCAACGTTACTGGTCCTGCTCCTTACGGCCACAAAGGCACCATCGCCTTGAACAGCGGCACCTTCAGCACCCAGGGTGGTCTCCTGAAGTCGGGCACCTTCGAGGTGAACATGACCTCGATCAACCCCACCGACGAAGCCTACCAGCCCGAGGGCTCCAAGCAAGGCACCAAGTCGCAGCTGATCGGCCACTTGAGCACGGCCGACTTCTTCGACAGCGCCAACCACCCCACCGCCAAGCTGGTGATCACCGAAGTGTCGGGTAACGCCGCCACCGGCGACCTCACCATCCGCGGCACCACGAACAAGGAGAAGGTAACGGACATCGTGATCACCGAGAACGCTGACGGCACCGTGACCGCCACCGGCAAACTGACCTTCGACCGTCAGAAGTACGGTGTGGCATGGAAACACTTCATGAAGGACGCCATCCTGGCCGACAACATCGACCTGGAGATCAGCCTGAACGGCAAAGCGGCTCAGTAATCGACCGTTTTGGTGAAGAGAGGGGCGTCCACTTCGGTGGGCGCCCTTCTGCTTTTGTGGCCTACCGGTCCAGTGCGGCCGCCAGGAAGTCGTTCATGGGGCGCATGGCCTTGTAGTGGTCCATCAGAACATCCACCAGCTTGGGGTCCGTGACCATGCGTGGCGGCAGTTCGGCCATGAAATAGAACTGCTTGTTGGCGATCAGCGGCTCCTGCAACAAGGTCTGTTTGAATTCCTTGGGCACCACCTTGTTCCGCTCGCCTTGGATCTCGCCAAAGCGCTCCACGAACGCCTTGGCCGTGAGCAGCTTCTTGAACTGGGCAAGGTTCGTGGCGATGTGCTCGCGTATCCGCTGCAACTGCTCCTTCTCCGGCATGTACTGGCCTCCGTAGAAGGCCACGTTCTCTGGCCCGAGCTCGAAGTAGATGCCTCCGGTGCTGTGGTCCTTGCGGCCACCAGCGGCGATCACGGCGGACATGCGCGACTTGTAGGGCGCCTTGTCCTTGCTGAAGCGCACGTCCCTGTTGATGCGGAAGATGGCCTCCCGCGGGGTGATGCGAACGGCCGGGTCAAACTTGGCCACGCGCTTGATCGCCTCGGCCACAAAGGCCTCGAAAGGTTCCTTCACGCTCTGCTCGTAGCGCTTGCGATTGGCATCGAACCACTCCTTGTTGTTGTTGGGCGCCAGATCGATGAAGAAGCGATTGAAGTCGGGCGTGAACCAGGCCATGGACGTTATTTTGTCCGAAGATATCCGGTCGGTCCTTCAGTACGGTCCACATGCACGAAGCACGTAACTCCCCTGCCCGTTCGGCGGCTATCGATGGACCGCTGGGCCGGGTGTGGGTGGCCAGCCATGGGGACCACATCACCCAAGTGAGCTTCGCCCCACTGACTGAGCACGACGGCCCGATGCCCGGCGTGCTTACCGAGGCCCTGCGGCAATTGGAGGCTTACTTCCAGAATGGCAAAACGCGCTTCGACCTGCCCATGCGGCTTGAGGGAACGCACTTCCAGCAACAGGTGTGGGGCCTGCTCAACACCATTCCTGCAGGCCAGGTGCACACCTACCAACAACTCGCCGACCGCTTGGGCGGCAAGGCCATTGGCCGAACGGTGGGCAACGCCTGTGGCGCCAACCCACTACCGATCCTGGTGCCCTGCCACCGGGTGATCGGCAGCAACGGATCGCTCACAGGCTACGTGGGCGAGCTCTGGCGCAAGCAATGGCTCTTGAAGCACGAAGGGGCACTGGACAGCGACCTGTTCGACGGCCACTGACCGATACCTTTGGCCCGATGGACGCCCAGCAGTTGGCACTTGCGGTCGTGGCCCGCATGTATGATAACGACCCTTTCAGCATCTGGCTGGGGATCGAACGTGTGGAGGTGGTGCCCGGCAAGTGCACGTTGCGCATGACCGTGCGCAAGGAGATGCTCAACGGGTTCGCCATTGCCCACGGTGGCATCACGTACAGCCTGGCCGACAGCTGCCTCGCCTTCGCATCCAACAGCCATGGCATACAGGCCGTGAGCGTGGAGACCTCCATCAGCCACACCAAGCCGGTGAAGGAAGGCGATGTGCTCACCGCCACCAGCGAGGAGAAGAGCCTGACGCGCGGCACCGGCATGTACTACATCACCATCACCAACCAGCGCAACGAATCCGTGGCGCACTTCAAGGGGACCGTTTACCGCACCGGCAAGCCATGGTTCCCCGAAGAACAACCGAACACCTGATATGAACGCAGCCTACATCGTCGACGCCGTGCGCACCCCCATCGGCAGTTTCACCGGAAGCCTTTCCCCCGTAAGGGCCGATGACCTTGCCGCCCATGTGATCAAGGCCCTGGTGGATCGCCACCCCGGTCTGGACCAGGCCGCGATCGACGATGTGATCATGGGCTGTGCCAACCAGGCCGGCGAAGACAACCGCAACGTGGCCCGCATGGCACTGCTCCTGGCCGGACTGCCCGTAACCGTGCCCGGCGAGACCGTGAACCGCCTTTGCGCCAGCGGTATGAGCGCCGTGGTGGGCGCAGCGCGCGCCATCGCGGCCAACAATGGCGACCTCTTCATTGCCGGCGGCGTGGAACACATGACCCGCGGACCCTGGGTAATGAGCAAGACCAGCACCCCCTTTGGCCGCGATGCACAGCTCTTCGACAGCAGCTTCGGTTGGCGCTTCGTGAATCCCGCCATGAAAGAGAAATTCGGGGTGGACGCCATGGGCGAAACGGCCGAGAACCTCCTGGACATGCCACGGGAACAGGCGATCACCCGCGAGGACCAGGACCAATTCGCGCTGTGGAGCCAACAGAAGGCCACCGCCGCTCAGCACACCGGGCGGCTGGCGAAGGAGATCGCACCCGTATCCATTCCCCAGCGCAAAGGCGACCCGGTGCTGTTCGCGCAGGACGAGTTCATGAAGCCGAAGACCACCTTGGAAGGACTGGGCGGCCTGAAGCCGGCTTTCCGCAAGAACGGCAGCGTTACGGCAGGCAATGCCAGCGGCCTCAACGACGGCGCCGCTGCCGTGCTGGTGGCCAGTGACATCGGACTGAAGGCCAATGGCCTGAAGCCCTTGGCGCGCATCGTGAGCAGTGCCGTTGTGGGCGTTGAACCTCGGATCATGGGCATTGGCCCCGTGAATGCCACAAAGCTGGCCTTGCAGCGCGCCGGGCTCACCTTGGCCGACATGGACATCATGGAGCTCAACGAGGCCTTCGCAGCGCAGGTGTTGAGCTGCACGCGCAGTCTGGGTGTTGCCGACAACGATCCGCGCATCAATCCCAACGGCGGCGCCATCGCCTTGGGCCACCCCTTGGGCATGAGCGGTGCACGCCTACTGCAGACGGCCGCCCTGGAACTACAGGCCACCGGAAAGCGCTACGCCTTGTGCACCATGTGCATTGGCGTGGGCCAGGGTTACGCCACCATTATCGAGCGTTGTTGAAGCGCGCTTAACATCGGCGTAACGATCGATCGCTGCCGGTATTAGTTTGGTCCCCCATTTCAGTGAAGCCCATGGCCCCCCAGGAACAGATCAACCTCTACATCGCCGAGCAGCCCGAGTGGCAGCGACGCCTGCTCGTGCGGCTGCGGCAGCTCATCCACGCAACGGATGACCAGATCGAGGAAACATGGCGTTGGAACAGCCCCCATTTCGATCGGGACGGCATCATGATCGGCCTGCACGGCTTCAAGACCTGTGTAAGTGTGTGGTTCCACAAGGGTGCGCTGCTGAAGGACACCCACGGCCTGTTCAAGCTTACCGAAAAGGACGAGGAACGCGGCATCCGCAAGTACAAGATCAGCGAGGGTGAGACCATTAATGAAAAGGCCTTCGCCGACCTGGTGAAGCAGGCCGTGAAGCTGAACCTGGCCGGTACCAAGCTGGGCGATGCCAAACCGGCCCGCAAAGCGCTGGTATTGCCCGCCGAACTGGAGACCTGCCTGAAGAAGGACGAACAGGCCCTGGCCAACTGGGAAGCGTTCAACTACAGCCACAAAAAGGAATACGTGGAGTGGATCTCCGACGCCAAGCAGGACGAAACGCGCAAACGTCGTGTGGCCCAGGCCTTGGAGATGATCCGCGAAGGACAGGGCAAGGAGGACAAGCACCGGGTGTGACCCCGGACCATGGCCCATGAAAAAGCCCTCGGTGATGCCGGGGGCTTTTCGTTGGAACGTTGTCCGCTCGCTTACTTCTCGTGGCGTGCGTAGCGCTTCTTGAACTTGTCCACACGACCGGCGGTGTCGATGAGCATCATCTTGCCGGTGTAGAACGGGTGCGAGGTGTGGCTGATATCCAGCTTGATCAGCGGGTACTCATTGCCGTCCTCCCACTTCACCGTGTCCTTGGTGTTCGCGCAGCTCTTGCCAATGAACATGTAATCGTTGGACATGTCCTTGAAGACGACCGAACGATAGTTGGAGGGATGGATATCCTTTTTCATGACAGCTCTTCCGTTGGGGGTGCAAATGTACGTGGAAAGTCGGGAGTTCCAAATGCCCCTCCTGCACCCTTATAATGGCCGCCGAAGGTAGCTGGCGGATGCGTTCTGAACGCCCGCCACGCAATGATCCGGCCCGGAACGCGTACCATTAGCGCCCATCGGCCATCTTTGCACACCTTGAAACGCCTCCTCGCCCTCCTCCCCTTTGTGGCCTTGCTGCTGGCATTGCCGGGCTGCCGCAAAGAGGAGATGTTCTCCGACGACACGTCCATCCGGCTGAA
>CAZQFG010000211.1:0-5178 GCA_964592515.1 uncultured Chryseobacterium sp.
AGCAGCGACAGCGGGTCCATGAAAGCAAGATAGCATCATGGCCAGGATGCTTGTGAGGGTGGTGAACCACAGGCGGGAAGCCAGCGGGACCTTCTGGTCAGCTATCCAAGATCAACCGATATCCCACACCCCGGATGTTGGCGATGCGCACGGTGGGGTCGGCCTCCAGTTTCTTGCGCAGTTTGGAGACGAATACGTCCAGGGTGCGGCCCACATAGTCGCTGTGGTTGCCCCACACTTCCTTCAGCATCACCTCGCGGGCCACGGTCTCGTTCACGTTGCCGTGCAGCAGGTGCAGCAGGTCGGCCTCCTTGGCGCTCAGTTCGGTGCGCTGGTCCTCGAAACACAGTTCCAGCTTGGCGCGGTCGAAGAGGCAGGCGCCAATGGCCACGGCGGTGCTTTTGGGCGCTTCCGGCTCCGGGGCCTTGCGGCGCAGCACCAAGAAGGCGATGAGCGCCAGCAGCAACAGCCCGGCACCTGCCAGCATCCACCCCATGGGTGCTTGGTCGCTCGGGGGCACGGCGGCAGGCACGGCGGCCTCTTGTTCACCGGTGGCCGGTGGGGCCAACAGCGCTATCCGCATGGTGTAACAGGCACTGGGCAGGGCGCGCGAGGTGCAGGGCACTATGGCCAGGCTGTCAGCAGCGCGGTGCTCGTAGCTGTAGACCACTTCGCGGGTACCGCAGCGTTCCATTTCCACCACGTAGTCGGTCGCGAGGCGCGTGGTGACCATCACACTGTCCACCGTGGCGGCCAGCTTTTCGGGCACGAAGCTGAACTCGGTGCCAAAAGAGATGAGGTAGCTGTCCGCCAGGCGTTGCACCGGTAGCACCAGGGAGCTGCTGTCGCCCACGGATAAGAGCACGGCATGGCCGATCATGCGGATGCCCACCTCCTCGTGCGGCGAGCGGGTCGCGGTCGGTTGGGCCGGTAGGGGGGGCGGCAGTAAAAGCAGCCCGGCTACCAGCACCGGGTGCCATGGAAGGGTGGCGAACATGGCCCGAAGGTACCGGGCTAAGCGCTTGATGCACAACGTTTCACGCTGGATTTACACTGTTTTACAGTACGTAGCACGCGTTCACGCACCACCGCCCCACATTTGACGTACCAACACGGCCGCACCCATGATACACGCCCTGGCAACCCCCGTTCTCGCGCTCGTTCTGGGCGCTGCGTTCCTCTCTGCGGAATACGCTGTGAACCTGGCGTCCACACCCTTTGCGGGTCCACAAGGGCCGGTGAAGACCTTCGACCCGCTGAGACTTGCGAAGGACAGCACGGCGCACGAACCCTTTCTGGACCCCACCGCCTTGTTCTCTGACAAGGTCTATCTGGTGCGTCCGCTGGACCCTGAGGCCGAAGGCAGCGCGCACAATGCTCTCTTCGTAGGCGGCGAGCAGGCCTTGGTGAGCTACTTGAAAGGACGGGTGCTGCAGCACATCGCACCGGGCATCGGCTGGTTGAAGCCGCCGGTGCTGCATTTCCAAGTGGATGCCACAGGTGCACCTACCCAGGTGGAACTGGTGAATACTTCGGGCAACGTGGAGCTGGATGTGGCGCTGGTCCGGATCTTCCGGGAGATGCCGCGCTGGGAAGCGGCCACCGATGTGCACGGGCGGGCGGTGCCACAAGCCTTCCGGTTCGAGGTGGGGCGAGGAGGATGCTGAGAACCCTCAAATCGCAACCTGCCGACCCGCAACCTGTCAAACCGTAATTCCAACACCATGAGCATGCGCCACACCATCACCTTCTCCGCCCTGGCGGCATTGTTAAGCTTCACTGCGGGCTGCAACGGCCAGCCGCAGGCCGAGTCCCTCAATTGCACAACGACCAACAGTGCCGCAGTGGTTCCCTTGGGTTTGGGCGCCTATGTGAGGACCACCCCCACGGCCATCCACTTCGATCTGGACTCGCGTTTCCTGTTGACGGTGACCAAGGAACAACTGCGCACGGCGCGGACGATCTACGACATCGTACCCGGAGAGCCGGAGCACGAGATCGTCTCCTATTCCTCCGTGAGCATCCGCACCTATGTGAACGAGCAGGAGACCGACATCGCAGCAGTGGGTACCGGCCCGGTGTTGGACCCGGCGCAACTGGCGCTCCTGCGGTCCCTGGACTATTCGAGCAATTTCCTGATCTACGCACAGTTCACAGAGAAGGACGCGACCACCGGGGCCACCCGTGGGAACTATGCTTCGCCCCATGTCACCATCGTACCCGAACATCAGGCAACCAATAGCCTGGGCAAGGAAGCGTTGGTGGCCCATGTGCGCAACGGCACGTCGGCCCTGGCGTACGTGGTGGATGCCGAAAAGCTGCGTTCGGGCAAGGTCCATTTCACGGTGGACCGGTCGGGAGCGGTCACGGGTATCCGCCTGTCCGAAAGCTCCGGTTACCCGCTGTTGGACCAGCGGGTGCTGGAACTGCTGAACACCCTGCCCGGCACCTGGCAGGCCGCCACCAACGCAAAAGGCGAAGCGGTGGAGCAGGAGTTCGTGTTCTCCTTCGGCATAGTGGGTTGCTGAGGAGCTGTTGCCGAACCGTTCAGTTGCGGAGGAGGTGGCCGGCCCCCTTGCGTGCGCGTAGGGGCGGTTGGCGCGTCGAGGACCCGTGGTGGCCCACCGGCGCGCCCGTCCGGTGAACGTGCGTCAGTTGCAGCAACGTTGCGCAGCGCCCACCTACTGCCGGATCACCACATGGCTGTGCACGGCCTCTTCCGTGCGCACACGCACCGTGTATGCGCCGGAGGGCAAGGGGCCGACCGGCAGCTGCACGGTTCCGGCCTGGGCAAAGAGCTGCTGCCACACCTGGCGGCCGGTGGCATCGAAGAGCTCCACCTGCGCACCGGCCTGCTCCACGTGCAGCGTTACATCGCCTTCGGTGGGGTTGGGGTAGGGTGCGGCGTTGGTCGCACGTTCTTCCTGGATGCTGGTCACCAGACCGTTGCTGCGCAGGGGGCGGATCTGCCCCATGGCATAGCCGTGCGTGGCATCGAAGAAGCGGATGTCGTAAAGCCGGCGCGCCGAGTTGAGCGGGGCGGTGCTGAAGTGCAGGTTCCAGGTGGCGCCGCCGTCCTGGCTCAGCAGGATGTAGCCTGCGGTGCCGTCCGTGCGGTAGCCGGTCACGAAGCCCGCACCGTCGGACCGGAAGGTGGCGCCGGTGAGCACGTAGGTGCCGGCGAAGTTGTTCGTTGCGGGGGTCCAGGTAGTGCCGCCGTTGGTGGTGCGCAGCACCTGCCCATCGTTGCGCGTGGCCACGCCGTTGGTGGCCGAGCTGAAGGCCACAGCACTGAAGCCGGCCGTGTTGTCGGCATGCACCTGCTGCCAGCTGAGGCCGCCGTTGGTGGTGCGGTAAATGGCACCGCTGTCGGGCAGGAAGATGCCGTTGTTGGGCAGGCGCCGGTAGCCGCCGGTGGCCGCGAAGCCCAGCTGGTCGTTCACAAAGTGCAGGCGCGATACGGGCTGGCCGGTAAGCACGGCGATGTTGGCCCAGGTGGCGCCGCTGTCGGTGCTCATGTCGATGATGCCGTTGCCTGCGGCATCGCCCCCGGCGGCAAAGGCGGTAAGGTCGCTGCGCATGCGGATAGCGCGGTAGTAGCGGCCCACACCGGTGCGCACGCTATCGAAGCCCAGCGGCGAGGACGCGAAGTTGAACGGCCGCACCACGATGCTGCGGTTGTAGAGCTCGTGCCCGGCGGCCAGGTAGAACGGGCCTTCGGCGGTCAACTTCACGTCGATGTCCTCCAGGTTGGTGGAGGGTTCGTACCAGAGGTAGAAACCGCCGGATGCGGCGCCGTCGTCGGTGAGGATGATGCCGCCCTCGGTGGCGCTGGAGCTTGGCCCGGGGTTGTTGGCGCCGTACACGAAGAGGCCGCTATCGGCCGTGTGGAAAGCGGTGGCCTGGAAGTGGATGGAGGTGGAGAACAGTCCGGCCGGCAGCCATTGCGCGTGTAGGCTGTTCAGGGCGAGCAGTACAAACAGGGCGGAGAGGTAGCGTGATTGCATGGGGCAAAGTTCGTTCGTGGTAGCGGTACCCGTTCGTAGGGTGCAGGTTCATCGGCAGTGCCATTGGACGCCTGCACGGTGAAAAGTGCTGCCCGGTCGGATCAAGGTCGGATCTTTTATCCATCAGCATGGCGGCTCACACCTCTGTATGTTGCCATACTGGAGGTTGCCTGCCCGTGACGATGTGGACCATTGCCCCCAACGCTGGAAGCGCCCCCTTGCGGAGGCGCATCCAGTTAATGTTGGTCGTTTCGGCTTAGTGGGCCACCATCACGCGCTGTGTGGTGGTGGTGCCGTTCTGCTCGATGAGCAGGAAGTAGGTACCGTTGTTCAGCGCGCTGGCGTTGATGGTCATGTAGCGCTGCTCGCCCTTGGCTAGGCCCAGGCGCTGGGCGCCCAGTACCACGCGGCCGGTGGCGCCAATAGGGCAAATCGGACCTTTTGTCTTTAGTGTTCAGCGTGGAAATGAGCGGACGCTATCGAGGCTCGGCTTCCTGGCGGTTGCGCGGTATATTCAACCCTTCTTGCGGTCCATGACAACAGCACCTTCCTTGGAATTCGGATACTGGCATCTGTTCGAGAAACAGGATGAGCCATGGGCACCCATCACCACGGTGGATCAATACCGTGGCGAGGAGCACCTGCACTTTGCCTGCACACAGCTCGATCGGCCCGCCAAGGAGCAGAACAGGATCGTGGACCAATGGTGCCAGCTGTTCATGAACGAGGAGTTGCCGGCAAAGAAGATCTGGCTCCACTCGCGCATCTCGCAGAAGATCTTTGACGCCCTATGTTGTCAGTCGCATTTGGAGGGGCTTTGGATCAAGTGGGGCGTGTACCCCAACATACAGGGCCTGGCCAAGATGCCCGGGTTGAAGTACCTGCACTTGGGCGGCGGCGCCAGCATCGAGGACATCGGCGTAGTGGCCGGGCTGAAGGAGCTGGTGACCTTCGAGACCAGCAATTTGTTCAAGATCACGGACTATGACCTCCTGGCCGAACTGCCCAAGCTGGAGGATCTTTCCATTGAAGGCGACCCGTACGCATCCATGAAAAAGGTCACCATCCGCTCGCTGGGCTTTCTGGAGCAGCTGCCCCGGTTGGTACGCCTCAACCTCATCATGACCAACATCGCGGACCATTCCTACCTGCCGATCCTGAACGTGCCGTC
>CAZQFG010000212.1:0-5167 GCA_964592515.1 uncultured Chryseobacterium sp.
GATTTCGGAATCCCAAGATAACAAGGGGCTTCTTCCATGGCATCAAATAAGAAAGGGATGCGGCCTGGACCGCATCCCTTTCAGATCTGTAGAAGCAACAGCCTATCGCACCACGCTCAAGCGCTTGGTGAGGCTGCCGCGCTCGGTGCGCAGGGTGTAGGTGTACATGCCCTCGGCGAGTTGGTCCAGGGGCAGGGTGATGCGGTAGCTGCCGGGGCCGCGGGTGCCCTCGTTAACCACGGTCACCAGCTTACCGCTGAGATCACGCACTTCCAAGGTCACCGAGGAAGCGCTCTCCAGCTCGTAAGGGATCATCGTGGTGCCATTGGCGGGGTTCGGCACGTTCTGTCCCAGACCAGCACCGTTGCTACGGTCCGAAGCCTCAATACCCACAGTGGGGTTGAAGTTCATGCGCACCATGGGGGTGGTGGTGGTAAAGAACCAATCCTCGCCCTGCGTTGGGCTCGCATAGTAAATGAACGACGTCTGCGCCTCGCTCGTACCGCTCTGACCGATGCGAATATTGCCGAAGCACTGCACGGTCACCATGTAATCCAGATTGGCATCCAGCGTTACCGGCGAATCAAAGATCAATTGGGTGAAGTTGCTACTGCCCGTGCCGCCCAGCATTGCGGCTGTAACCTCGATCTCAGGGGTGGAAGCGATCACCGGGAAGTCAGCCTCGTTCGGATTGCGCAGTTCACCTACGATCACGGAGCCCACTTCGCTGCCATTGTTCAACGCCACGGCCACGCTGTAGATGTCTACGGAGTTAGCGATATAGAAGGTGTTGCCCACGATCAGGGTGCCACCGTCACCGTTTCCATCCTCAAAGCTGGCGATGGTGCCATTATCACGTGCGTAGACATACTGGCTCACGCCGAAGCTGCCCGTTCCGCCGTTGTCGGTGGGTACGTTGTCCTCATTTCCTGAGCTCACGTCAAAGGTCACGTTATAGGTTCCTTCCTCAGCGGGCGGAGTGAAGTCGGGGTTCACGAACACGGTCTGTGAGCTTCCGGCCGCAACCGTACCGATGTTCTGGTCCTGGTCCAGCACCACATTGCCACCCTGACGCTGAACGCCGAAGTTCACCACCACGTCGTTCTGGTCCAATGAACCATTGTTCAGTATCGTGGTATTGAGGCCGATGGGACGCAGTTGGCTGTAAGGATACAACGAGTAGCGGATGGAGTCGTAGCTGATCGCGGTATTGATGTCCCATGTGGTAACAGCAGAGCTCACCATGCGCAGATCGTATTCGTACAACTCCACGATCTTCACGTCGTCGATCTGCCAGTGGTAGTGCGAGGTGCCTTGGTCGGCATCGTGACGGAAGCGGATCTTCACGTTGGTGGGATCGGCGGCGATCGCGGCCGTTAGGTTGAATTTGCGCAGTTCGGTAGCGGTGAGCTGGTTCACGGCCACACCTTCAGAGGTGAGGATGCGCGTGGGCCAGGTGGTGCCGCCGTCCGTGCTCACCTCCAGGTAGTGGGGAGGATTGTCGCAGCAGTAACGAAGGCGCTGATAGAACTGGATCTCCACGAAAGGCGTAGCGCTCAGGTCGAGGACGGGCGACTCAATGGAACCTTCGTAGCTGGTGAAGCTGGTAAGTGCGGTGGGGGTGCCGCCATCCCAAGAGCAGTTCACGGAATCACCATTGAACAGCATGAAACCATTGGCGAAAGTGGCAGGGGCACCGATGCGGGCTGTGGCCGCGGTGTAGGCGCCAACAGGACCCGTTGTGGTGCGCTTCCAGATATCGCCGTTCGGGCCACCATAGGTCCATGGACCTACGCCATTGTTGCCGTCGATGCCATTGGCGAAGTCCTCGTACCAGACCACATCGCCACCGGCGCGTTCGTCATCGGCGGTCTCGCGGTTGGCAGGGAGCTTGTCCGTTTGTGCGGTCGCTGGGCTGAAGTCCACCCGCGCAGGCTGGTAGGTAGCCCGTTGGGCCATGGCGGTGCCGGCGATCAGGGTCGATGCCAGCAAAGCGTAACGATAGTTCATCTGTAGATCGGTTTTTGTCTTTGAAGTGCCAGAGGCACGAAGTTAAGGGTACTCGACAAATGGACAGATCCGAGGTGGCGAAGTGTTGCCCCGACCGTTATGAGCACCAAGGAAAGGCGCTGTTCGCACAGGGAACGGTCATTTGAACCGTCGGTCACTATCGGCTCACTACGATGGTCCTGGTGAGGATGCCGCTCACGGTCCTCATGCGCAGCACGTACGCACCGGGCAGCACGTTGCTGGTGTTCAGCTCCATGCGGTGCTGCCCTTGTGAAAGGTGACCGCGCTGCTCGGTGAGCAGGGTGCGTCCTGCAAGGTCAAGAAGCTCGAATGAAACAGGACCGACTTGCGCGAGGTCGAAGACCACAGTGGCCTGGTCCGTTACCGGCATGGGGAAAACCAACAGGTCGTTCGCGTCGGAACTCGAAGTTTCATTCATACCCACCCCGAAATCGGAGAGGTGTAGCCTGACCATGGGCGTTTGTCGGGTGTAGTTCACCACGAAGGTGCTGCCCGTCATAAGGGCTGCGGCGCCCAGTCGACCATTGCCGCCGGTGGCCACGTGCACCTCGCCAGTGGTGCTGCCTTCCAAGTGCTGAATGCCCACGTAGTAGTCGCCCGTGCTCAGCGTTGGGCTGGTGCTCAGTGCCAGGTACAGTGCTTCGCCTGCCGCACCCAAGGCGAGGTCCGCAGCGGTGAGCGTATGGCGCGTTGAAGTATCCACGAAGGCCAGTTGGTCATCGAAAAGGATGGCGCGTACCTGCTCTCCTTCCTGTGAATTACCGGTGATCACCGCGCTGATACCATGACCTGTGCTTCCCGGCGCGGTGATCTCCATGCGTTGCACGGCAACCCATTGACCTGCGCCGCCAAGCATGCCGTCGTAGGTGCCATCGTCGCAGGCCATGGCACCATAGCCCTGCTCCCAGCCATCGCCGGTCAGCTGCAATGAAGCCGTTCCTGCGTTGTCCGAGGGGTCATCATCGGTAGCGGAAGGCGTGGCCTGCAAAGCAAGTGTCACAGTACCCGCGTTGGGGGCCATGGTCATTGCTGGCAGGGCGATCAAGCGGCGTTCTCCCGGGACTAAGCCTTCGGTGACCGTGGCACTGGACGTGCTCTGGGATCCATCCTGTTCCATGGTCACCAGCAGATCGAACGCAGCAATGGTCTGAAGACCGCGGTTCATCACCTCCACTGCTCCCTCCAGTTCGCCGGCCTGCGTGGCTGGCAGTTGACGGTAGCGAAGACTCCGCTCTGCGGTATTGAACGGATCCACCGAAGGGTCGTGCGTGAGGACCTGCATCACCGAAAGGTCCACGGGAAGGCGCTCGATCAGGCAGAGGTCGTCGATCGCCAGGCCGCTGGCCCAGTTGCCGCCATCGCTCCAACGGAACCGCAGTTGGAACGCGGAGTTCCCGTCATAGGCGCTCAGGTCCACGAAGAGGTGCTGCCATTCCCCAACAACAGCAGGGATCTCCGACACGCTTGTCCATTCCGTGCCGTTGTATGCTTCGATCACTGCCGCTCCTGCGCCCAGCGTCTGCTCATGGAAGACACGCAGTTGAAGGGCTACGCCTGTTCGCCCGGCAAGGTCGATCGTTGGCGTGGTCAATGCCACATCACTCATGGCGCAATTGCACGGCGTGGCATCGTCGTTGGCCATCATGAAGTGGTTGCCAGTAGGCACGTTCGCCACCGGGAAGAAGCCGCCCGCATTGGCATCGCTTGCAGTGCCCACGGTCCAGGCTTCCACGAACTCTCCGGTCCCGGCACCATTGGCGTCCAACCGCTCCACTTGTTGGTTGGCCCAGCCGGTGGGGAAGAGGCCGTCTTCCAGGTCCGCATTGAAAAAGCAGGCGCCGGCCTTCGCACCACCCTGACCTGTCGCGCTGTTGGCAATGAGAAATAGGGCAAGGAGCTGGATCAGGTGGCGGAAGTTCATTCGGATGGTATGATCGCGGCCAGGCCGCAGGGGGGCGAAATTACCGGTTCGCGGCTTGGCGGTGGAAAGATGAAGCCCCGCCGCGAGCATATCGGGCGGGGCTTCGTCTAATGGTCAGGGGCTCGCTCAGGCCTCGGCCGTGGCGTATTCCTCAATGGGCGGGCAGGTGCACACCAGGTTGCGGTCGCCATAGGCGTTGTCCACGCGGCTCACCGTGGGCCAGTATTTCCAGTCGCGGTTCACGCTCACCGGGAAGGCGGCTTTCTCGCGTCCGTAGGCGTGGCTCCAGGTGTCGGCGCAGACCTCATCACTGGTGTGCGGGGCCATCTTCAGCACGTTGTCCGTCTTGTCGGCCTTGCCGCTTTCGATCTCCGCGATCTCGTGTCGGATGCCGATCATGGCCTCAATGAAGCGGTCCAGCTCGGGCTTGGCCTCGCTCTCGGTGGGTTCCACCATCAGCGTGCCGGCCACCGGGAAGCTCACCGTAGGCGCGTGGAAGCCATAGTCCATAAGGCGCTTTGCGATGTCCTCCACCTCAACACCGGCGGTGCGCTTGAACTCTCGGCAATCGAGGATCATCTCGTGCGCCACCATGCCCTCGCTGCCCGTGTACAGGATCGGGAAGTGCTTCTCGAGCTTCGCCTTCAGATAGTTCGCGTTCAGGATCGCGTAGCGTGTGGCATCGGTGAGGCCATCGCCGCCCAGCATCTTGATGTAACCGTAGCTGATCAGCAGGATCAATGCGCTGCCCCACGGGGCGCTGCTCACTGCAGGCACGGCCTTCTCGCCACCTGTGCGCACCAGGGGGTGGCCGGGCAGGAAGGGCTTCAGCTTGTCGTTCACGCAGATCGGGCCCATGCCGGGGCCGCCGCCGCCGTGCGGGATCGCGAAGGTCTTGTGCAGGTTCAGGTGGCACACGTCCGCGCCGATCTCGCCGGGGCTGGTAAGGCCCACTTGTGCGTTCATGTTGGCGCCGTCCATGTACACCAGTCCGCCGTTGGCATGGATGGTGGCCGTGATGTCCTTGATGCTTTCCTCATAAACGCCGTGCGTGCTGGGATAGGTCACCATCAAGCAGCTCAGCGTGTCCTTGTATTGCTCAGCCTTGGCCTTCAGGTCGGCCACATCCACGTGCCCTTCCTCATCGGCTTTCACCACCACTACCTGCATGCCGGCCATTACCGCGCAGGCGGGATTGGTGCCGTGCGCGCTGCT
>CAZQFG010000213.1:0-5156 GCA_964592515.1 uncultured Chryseobacterium sp.
CAAACGCGACAACGCCTACGCCAAGCATTTGGGTGTTGACATGGCCATTTGCTACAAGCAGCGCAAGGTGGCCAACCAGATAGAGAGCATGACCGTGATCGGCGACATCAAGGGCAAGAACGTGGTGCTCGTGGACGATATGGTCGACACGGCAGGCACGCTCACCAAGGCCGCCGACATGATGATGGACCAAGGTGCCATCAGCGTGCGTGCGGTCTGCACCCATGCCGTGCTCAGCGGAGAGGCCTACGAGCGCATTGAGCGTAGCGCCCTCACCGAGCTCATTGTTTCCGATACCATCCCCTTGGATAAGATCAAGGCGGCCGGTACCACCAAGATCAAACAGCTGACCGTGGCCGGCCTCTTCGCCGATGTCATCAAGCGCGTGCGCAGCCACGAGAGCATCAGCAGCCATTTCATCATCGCCTAACACACCCAGACCCATGAACACTGTAGCGCTCAGCGGTACCCTCCGCAAAGCCGTCGGCACAAAGGATGCCGCCCAACTGCGCCGGGAGAAACGCGTGCCTTGCGTGCTCTACGGAAGTGACAAGACCGTGCATTTCAGCGTGGACGAGGCCGCCTTGCGTAAGGTGGTCTTCACTCCCGAAGTGAACGGTATCGAACTGGACCTCGAGGGAACCAAGACCCTCGCTCTGGTGCAGGAGAAGCAGTTCCATCCCCTGACCGATAAGGTGATCCATATCGACTTCCTGCAGCTCGATCCGAACAAGGAGACCACCGCCATGCTGAGCGTGCGCTTGGTAGGCCAGCCGGCCGGTGTGCGTGCCGGTGGTAAACTGAGCCAGCCCATGCGCAAGGTGCGTGTGAAGGCCCCGCCCAGCAAGATGCCCCAGCATTTGGAGCTCAATGTGGCCGACCTCGGCGTGAACCAGAGCATCAAGATCAGTGACCTCAAATTCGATGGTCTTACGATGCTCGATCTCGCCAGCAACGTGGTGGTGGCAGTAAAAATGACGAAGAAGGAACAAGCTGCTGAAGGTGCTGCAGCCCCTGCCAAGGGTGCCGCTCCCGCAAAGGCCGCAGCCAAGAAGTAACAGAACAGGCCTCAACGGTCCTGCCGAATTTGGAGTTGAACGGACCCGGTGAACGCCGGGTCCGTTTCATTTGTAGCCGTCATGAAATACCTGATCGTTGGTCTGGGCAACCCAGGCCCCGAATACGCGGACACCCGCCACAACATCGGGTTCCAAGTGCTGGATCATCTGGCAGCCGCTGCCGAGGTGCGCTTCGGCCCGGACCGCTATGCCGATCGCGCGGAACTGCGCCACAAGGGCAGGACCTTCATCCTCATCAAGCCCAGCACCTTCATGAACCTCAGCGGTAAGGCGGTGCGTTATTGGATGGAGCAGGAGAACATCCCCGTCGATCGCGTGTTGATACTTACGGACGACCTGGCGATCCCGTTCGGCGCCATACGCATTCGGGCTAAAGGTGGTGCTGGAGGTCACAACGGGCTCACCAGCATCATCGAGATCATTGGTACGGATGAGTTCCCCCGTTTGCGTTTTGGCATCGGCAGCGACTTTCCCAAGGGTCGCCAAAGCGACTACGTGCTGGGTATATGGAACGAAAATGAGCGCAAGATCCTGGCCGAGCGGATCGAACTGGCGGGTAAAGCCGTTCTTCAGTTCGGCTTGCTGGGTGTTGCCAGTGCCATGAACAATTTCAACAAACGTTGAGGGCGTAACGGGGTCCTACCTTTGCCCCTCCAAGATCATTCAACATGCTTTCAAAGAAGATCGAAGCGGCCCTCAATGGCCAAGTAGCCGTTGAGGCCAGCAGCAGCCAGGCCTACCTTGCCATGGCCAGCTGGGCCGAGAACCAAGGCCTGAGCGGTACGGCCGCATTCCTCTACCGCCACAGCGATGAGGAGCGCATGCACATGCTGAAGCTTGTGAAGTTCATTAACGAACGTGGGGGGCGTGCGGTAATCCCCGCACTGAAGCAGCCGGGCACCAACTACAAGAGCATTACCGATGTGTTCCGCGCCCTGTTGGACCACGAGACCAAGGTGACCAATGAGATCAATGGCGTTGTGGACCTCTGCCTGAAGGAAAAAGACTACACCACCCACAATTTCATGCAGTGGTACGTGGGTGAACAGATCGAGGAAGAGGCGCTGGCCCGCACCCTCATCGACAAGCTGAATTTGATCGGTAACGACAAGGGGGGGCTTTACCTGTTCGACCGGGATCTTGAGGGAATGACAGGCGCGAACGGTGGGAACGCGAAAGGTGGCCCCAAGGCCTGATCACTGTTCCAAAGACCAGGGGCCGGTGTGAGAACCACTTCGGCCCCTATTCATTTTCATCAGCGAAGGGACCTACCAAGGCCAATCGCCTCCGATCCGCAGTGGGCCTTCCAGCCCTGCGGAAATTAGCCGCTCTCGCAGGTCTTGTTCCGAGAAGTGGCCAGGTAGGTCCGGTGTTGCGGCAAGGCGGTAAAGCAATTGCCCTGTGAAGCGGACATTGTTCACCATGGCCTGCGGGTCCACCAGGTGGATATCGTCGCAACTGCTGTGGTAGCAGCCGTATACGTGTTTACCCAGATCACTGAGCGGGTATAGCACGGGTACGCCGGCCAGCAGAAAGGGTTGGTGATCACTATGCAGCCATACCTCCTGCCCGCTGTTGCCCGCGAACGCCGTACTGTCGATTGAGCGAATGGCCGAACAGTGCTTCGCTATTAACTCCGCCCAACCGTTGGGGCCGCCAACGCCGAAGCCCTGCGGATTCCCGCTCATATCCAGGTTGATCATGCAACGGATGCGCCCCAGTTCACCGGTCTTCTGGTAGTGTTTCACCAATGCGCGTGAACCCAGAAGACCTTGTTCCTCGCCCATGAACAGCACGAAGCGGATGGTGCGCTCCGGGCGGAAAGGCATGGCTTGCATGGCGCGTGCAAGGTCCAGAATGGAGAAGGAGCCCAGCCCGTTGTCCGTTGCTCCGGTGGCCAGGTCCCAGCTGTCCAGGTGGCCACCGACCACGATCACCTCCTCGGGGAGGCGTGTCCCGGGGATCTCGGCAATGACGTTGTTGGCCTGTACCATGTTGCTCTGGTTGGACATGGTGAGGCGGGCCGTCAGCCGCTCCCCGTTCCGCAGTCGCTCGCGCAACTGGGTGCCGTCCTCGGTGGCCACGCAGGCCGCAGGCACGGGGATCAATCGCCCATCAATGGATGCCGTGCCGGTGAGCAGAACATGACCTTCCACCTGATTCACGAACAGGATGGCCGCAGCGCCGGCCTCCAACGCAAGCGCTGCCTTTTCGCTGCGGTGTAGGTTGCGAGTTCCTTCGGGGGCATCCACCAGACCGATGTTGATCAGCGCAACACGTCCGGAAAGGCGGTCCCCCAATGCCTTCAGGTCGGCGGAAAGGCCATTGCCCGCATCCACCATGGATGCTTCCACATTGGCCTCTAAGGGCGTATTGGCCAACGCCACGGCCTGCAGGTGCATGTACCCAGCACCATCGCCAATGGTCAGTTTTACTTGCCCCCGCGACCAGGCTTGTGCTTCAAATGGGAAGTAGAACACTTTGGGTAGACCGGATGTGCGGAACAGACTGTCAGCGGCCTGCTCGGCCATTCGTCCCTGGGCGCTACCAGTGAGGCGGTGCCCTACGTGGGCAGAGCTCCACGCCAACCAACGGTAGCCCATGGCATCCTCCTGCACGCTCTGGTCGAAGTAGCGCAGGTCCATGGGTTGTGCCTGCACGTGAACACAGACGTGTTGACAGATGCCCAAGCCTAAGGCCAGAACACTCCTGAGCGTGAACCTACTTTGCTGCGCAGTGATCCGGATCGGCATGGGAATGGAAGGGTGGGGCCCCAAAGCTATGCTCCGCATGAAGGCCATGGTGCGCGCCACCCGGTTCTGGGTGTTGTTGCCGCTGTTGTGCTCCGCCGCTCCTGTGCAGCGCGATGCCGACAAGGACACCACGGCCATTCTGCAGGCGAATTACCTGTACAATATTGCCAAGCTGGTGGAGTGGAAGGACCCCGCGATGCGTAATGGCAACTTCATCATCGGCGTGCTGGGTGGGTCCAACCTGTACCAAGAGCTCATCAAGCAGTACTCGACCCGAACGATCGGAAAACAGCCCATTGAGGTTCGTAAGCTCCCCCGTACGGCCGATGTGGAACGCTGCCACATGCTATTCGTTGGGCGTACTGAGCTGGCCTTGGTACCGGAGATATTCAAACGCCTGAAGGACCAACCCACCTTGGTAGTGACCGAGTATGACGGAGGCATGGAGGATGGCGCAGTGGTGAACTTTGTGAAGGTGGACAACCTGCTGAAGTATGAACTGAGCATGGCCAATGCGCGCAAGCACGGCCTTGTGGTGGGTCTTACCTTAAAGAACCTCGCCCATCGCGTAGAGGAATGACCATGGCGCTCCGCTCCCTCATATCACTTTTGCTGGTCCTGCTGACCACGGTGCTGCCCGCCCAATCGGACGTGCTGGCCGAGGTGCTACGCAAGTACCAAGGCGGTGATCTGGCCGGTGCCCGGGAGGCGGTTGACCGCGCCGTACGTACCGAAGTGCATGCGGAGAACCCGGAGGCGTGGCTTCTGCGAGGGTTCATCTACAAGGACGTGTATAAAGGCATGCCCAGCGGCCCTGAGGCGGACAAGATGCGGCAAGAGGCTTTGGAGAGCCTTTACACATGCATGGCATTCGACCAGCCAGGGACCTACCGCGACAATGCGCTTCAGGCCTACGACTTCCTGGTGCGCAGTTGCTTTAATGAGGCTGCACGAGCGCTTAGCGCAATGGACACCGATCGTGCACGGAAACTCTTCGCCGACTATAAGGCCGCACAGCTGAGGTCAGACCCCAAGGCCAATACAAGCGACAAGGAGATCGAGTTCGGGAATGCATTGGGCACGGTTTACACCAAACAGTTCAATGCGTTCCGCACGGATACAGTGCTCTTCGACCAAGCTGTGGCCGCATACATGCGCGTGTTGGAGCTGGACGCGAACAATTATGGCGCGAACTACAACCTGGCCACGCTCCACTACAACAGGGGCGTCTATAATATCCAGCGCATCTCGGCGGACGTGGACATCCCGACCATGGCCATGATCCAGGCGGCGAGCAAGGAGTATTTCCAAAAGGCCCTGCCAT
>CAZQFG010000214.1:0-2971 GCA_964592515.1 uncultured Chryseobacterium sp.
AGCACGCGGATTCGTGGGCCTCTACAACCTGATCTGGTTCACCAACACCGGTCACTTGGATACCACCAAGACCCACCGGACGGGTAACGGGGCCATCTACGAGATCGAGCAGCAGCCCGATGGCAAGTTCCTCTGTAGCGGTACCGGCACGGTGTACGACGGGCAACCCGTACGCACCATCTTCCGCGTACACCCCGACGGCGCATTGGACACCACCTTCGATTCGCACATGACCTGGGGGGATGCCGATGCCTTCCTACCCTTGCCCGACGGACGTGCCTATATGGTGGGCATTTGCCGCAGGGAAGGTGCCCCCGATGATACCATACGCGTGGCACGCCTGATGCCGGACGGTTCGTTGGACCCGACATTTGATCCGGAGTTGAATTTCAGTTTGGGTGAACTGCCCAACGCACTCTCCTTGGGCGCTGTGGTCGGGCATATCCATCCGTGGTTGGACGGGGACATCCTGCTGACCGGTTTGTTCCAATATGTGAATGGCCAGGTCCGAAGAGGCATCTGTGTGTTGGATCACACAGGTGCCCTACAACCGGAGTTCGACGGGTGTGGCGTAAGCACCTTTGATTTCCAAGGCACTTTAACGGGTTCGCTCCAGAGTATCGCTCGTACCCCCGACAACATGCTCTACGTCTACGGCGCTTACCACGGCTACACCGACGGCACCACCAATGATCCCGACCAACGCTTCATCACCCGGCTTTATGGGCCGGACCTGACGACAGGGTCTTCGAGCAAGGCGGACCCCATGGAACACGTGATGATCGTACCGAATCCGAACACGGGAACATTCACCCTGCGCACGCACGCGATCAGCGTCCGCACCCAGGTGAGCGTGCTGGATGCCAGCGGACGGATAGCCCATACAACAGTACTTGGAAGCGGGTTGGACCAATACGAACTGAACATGGACCTCGAACCCGGCCCCTATACGATCGTGTTGTTGAGCGAACCGGGGGATAAGCAGGTCGCACGTCTTGTGATCGAGTAAGGGCTGCCGAACCATTCGTGCTGGACACGCCCCCTCCCATGCCCCCCCAACGCAAGAACCCCGGCACCAGGCCGGGGTCCTTCACATAGCAACGAAGAGGATCGGATAGGCTCTTAGGGCCAGGGCCACGCGTAGATCAGCTCCGGGCGGAACGGAGGCACGGGGCCGAGCACGAGGCGTACGCTGGTGTGCACCACACAGTAGTTCCACGCGGTCAGTTGCTCGGCGGCGGCGGTGTTGCCCTCGGGCACCACGGGGCGCTGTTGCACGGGCAGTAGCCAGCGCAGGAGTTCCAGGCCCGCGTGGGGGTGGTCGGCCAGGATGAGGCCGTTACCGAGCAAGGGCAGCAGGGCGCCGCGCACCCGAGCGCGCTCCACATACACGCGGGCGGCATAGTGGTGTTCGAGCAGCAAGGTGGTGCGGTCCTCGCCGGTGGCACGCGCATCCAGGTGCAACAGGGCCATGCGGTGTGTGGGTTCCAGCAGCACCACGGCCTCGTCCTGCGCTTCGGTGAAACCGTTCGCGGTGTCGGGCGCCCAGGTCTCCAACGCGGCTTGCTCGGCCAGGCCCAGCTGTTCCCAGTGCAGGGCTTCTGCCGGACCGCATTGCACCAGCAGGCGCGGGGTGCCGGTGGGCCGTGCATCGATCAGCGTGGTGCCCAGTGCGGCCACGGCGGCGGGGCTGCTGCCCGACCAGCGCAGCACCACGGTGCCGGTGGGCAGCTCCAGCAGCGTGACCAGTGCGGCGTGCGGCGGCTGCTCCAGCACCAGCACCTGGGCACCGGGGGTGTGCAGGCACCAGCGCAGGTGGCCCAGCAGCGCGGTACCGAAGGCGGCGAAGCGCTTGGCCAAGGGGGGCAGCTCGCGCTCGTGGGCGACGCGGTGCAGGTGGGTGGCGGTGTGCATGGGTGGTGGTGGGTGACCAACGACCGCGGCCCCGGATGCATGGTGGTGCACCGGGGCCTAGGTCATCGTTGTCATGACATCAGGCGGCCTTGGCGCTTGCGATGTCGCTCACGGGGCTCACACCTGCAGCACCCAGCGCCTCCACACGGAAGAAGTAGGTCTTCCCGCTCTCCAGCTCGTCCACGATCATCCGGTTCTTCCCGGTCACCGTGTGCAGCTTCCAGTCCGCCGCCACCAAGGGATCACCTGCACAGATGTACACCTGGTAGGCGATGCGACCGCGCACACCCTTGAACCGGACCTCCACACTACCCGGGTACTTGCGGACCGTGGCACGCACATCCACCGGTGCCTCCAGGAGACCGAGGGGCTTGCGCGCAGCTTCCATCTCGAAACCCGCGCTGGTGATGAGTTCGGCATCGCCGTTGCTCACCGTTTGCACGTAGCCCCCGAGGTCCTGCCGCAGGCCCTTCAGGTCGGCGAAGGCGAAGTCGCGTTCCTGCTTGTCCAAGCGGCTCCGGCTGAACTCGTACGCATCCACTGCCGTATCCAACCGGTCCGCTGCGGCTGTCAACGCGGCGAGGGTGGGAATGGGAGTGGCGAACGCCGCGTTACCTGTCAGCTTGGTCACATTCGTCCGTGTCATACCCGACAAGGCTTCGAACGTTACACGGGTGTGGCCAAGCTTCACTACGTAATACACTTTTTTCATGTTCTTGGGCCTGTCATGCTGTACCCACAAAAGCAATGGTTATGGCCGTTTCTATGCGACCATGGCCTCCCGTGTTCATGGCCTACCGGGAGACCGGTAGAACCGCGCCTACCGGATACCCGGTAGATCGTAGTGTGGATCCCTTGTCCAGCTTGGGTTTTCTGTGAAAGAGCCAACGGATGGCACCCTTCGGCATCACCGGGCATACGGTCGCGCTTTCCGTGTGCCGCCCTCGTTGTACCACCGCACACGTCAACGGCAACCCCAGCGCGTACACGGGAACGGACCGGTCATGCACCAGGATGACCCCGTTGTCCTCAAGGACGACCGCTTTGTCCTCAAGGA
>CAZQFG010000214.1:3071-5119 GCA_964592515.1 uncultured Chryseobacterium sp.
CTCAAGGACGATCACGTTGTCCTCAAGGACGATCACGTTGTCCTCAAGGACGATCTCATTGTCCTCAAGGACGATCCCATTGTCCTCAAGCACGATCCCATGGTCCTCGTGGACGATCGCGTTGTACTGTATGACGATCCCATTGTCCTCATGCGCGATCCCATGGACCTCAAGGAAGAAACGCTCGTTCACACGGGCGATCATAGCAGTAAGGGTCATGGTCCGGCCGTACCCGTGGACGGAAGCGTTGTCCACGTGTGTGTTGCTTTCGGTCCGGAGCACGCTTCCGCTTGCCACAAGGAGTAACCGATCGTTCACCGGGATACCTGCACCGGTCCGCCTCCCCTTCGCTTCACACCCTTGGCCCACCACGGGCGGCTCGTGTGCCTTGCATCACGGCGCGGGGTCGCCACCGGGGGTGGCGCGCAGGTCGTGCGTCAGCATCAGGCGGACCAGTTCGTCCTTGCTGTGCAGGCCCAGCTTCAGGTAGGCGTTCTTGCGGTGCGTCTCGGCCGTGGTCTCGGCCATGGCCAGGCGTTCGGCCACCTCGGCCAGGCCCTTCACACCGGGTCGGGCGAACAGTTCCAGCACCTGTTGTTGCCGGGGCGTCAGCATGGCCCAGCGCTCGTGTGCGCTCACCTCCTCCTCCACCTCGCGGCGCAGGTCGCGGGTCACCAGCGCGTTCATGTAGAAGCCCGTGTTCAGCACCGCGCTCAGTGCCCGGTACAGTTCGGCGGGCTCCACGCTCTTGTCCAGCACCGCCTTGGCGTTGCACTTCAGCGCCTTGCGCACCAGCCCCGGGGCCGGGTCGTAGGTGATGGCCACCCCCAGCGTACGGGGTTGGTGGCGTTCCATCCAGCGCAAGGTCTCGCACCCATCGCGCCGGGGCATGCGCAGGTCCACCACCGCCAGGTGGATATGCCCCACCTCGCGGCAGCGCTGCTCGTACTCCACCCCATCCTTCGCCTCCACCACCGTGTGCGGCACCGGCCAGCCCGTCAGTGCATCGATAATTCCTTTGCGGAATAGTTGGTGGTCGTCGATCACGGCTACCCGCACCGGGGTTCTGGTAGTGGCCATGGCTGGGAGTGGTGGTTTGATGCTTTCTCCTGAACGCTGAATTCCGCATCCATCCCCTTCACCACCTGTTCCCAACGCTCCACCCGTCGACGTATTGTCCGCCCCCATCCGCTGCCTGGGCCATACCGGCGCCCGTGGACCCGTGGTGCGCACCGCGCAATGGGCCGCCATTCCCTTCGCCGTTCCGGCCTCCTTACCTGGCACCTTTATACCTTATATATATGGGGCACATCCAAAGCCGGTCCACTGGCCGCCTTTGGCGGAATGGCTCACGGCTGCTCAGCCACCCAGCTCAACCTAAGAACCACTGGCCTCCGGCCACTTGCTACACGGCCGATGTTTCTCGGTGGTGCGCGGAGCGCAAGTGGTAGTGTGGTCGTTGGGCAGTGCAGGCCTTTAGACCTTGATGCCTTGATCCTTGTGTCTTGTGACTTGTGTCTTGACCCTGCCGCTCAACCTAGGAACCGCTGGCCTCCGGCCACTTGCTACACGGCCGATGGTTCTCGGTGGTGCGCGGAGCGCAAGTGGCTTGTGGTCGTTCGGCAGTGCAGGCCTCTGAGCCACCAAGCTCAACCTAGGAACCGATGGCCTCCGGCCACTTGCTACATGGCCGATGGTTCTCAGTGGTGCGCGGAGCGCAAGTGGCTTGTGGTCGTTCGGCAGTGCAGGCCTTTGAACCTTGATGCCTTGATCCTTGTGTCTTGTGAATTGAGCCTTGCTACCCTTGTGTCTTGTGAATTGAGTCTTGCCACCGCTTCTATGCGCCTCTGCACCGTTGCGGCCCATCCTGCGCACGGCCCTTGTTGCGGATCGGACCTGAGGCGTAATCCTCCTATTCAACCGCGCACCAATGCTTCGCGTTCTGCCTTCAGCGCATCCAAGAACCGCTCGAACAGGTCATACTTCACGTAGGCCGAGAACCGCAACTCGCCGTAACCGTCAGGAACCACGGAGCGCTCACGCCTCAA
>CAZQFG010000215.1:0-5080 GCA_964592515.1 uncultured Chryseobacterium sp.
AAGGCCATGAAGCAGGCGTTCAGCTCCTCCACCAGCTCCTGGGGCGTGAGGCGCTCGCTGGTCCTGGTGAAGTCCTCGAAATCGGAAAAGAGGATGGTGGCATCATCGAAGTGCCGTGCGTCCACAAAGCCCTTCGTCTTCAGCTCCTCGGCCACTTCCTTGGGCAGGATGTTAAGGAGCAGATTCTCGGACAGGTCCTTCTCGCGCCAGATCAGCGCCCGCGAACGGCGGATGTAGCGCAATCGGCTCCATAGCCCCCCGGCGAGGATGACCACCAGCACGGCCACCAGCAGCAGCACATTGCGACGCCCCTTCTCCCGCGCAAGTGCTGCCTGCGTGAGCGCCCAATGCCGTTGCTCCCGCTCGCTGCGCACCACGCTGTCGGCGCTCTGCAGCTTGGTGAACTCCATGCGCTGCAGCTGGCGGGCCACATCGGCCAGGCGCAGGCTGTCCGCGATGACGGTAGCCCGTTCGAGGTACTTCAAGGCCCGATCCCTGTCACCTGTGCGGACATAGGCCTTGTGGAGGCATAGGCAAGCGCTCCGCTCCTCCACACGGTCCGAGGCCGCGACCGCCAGGTCCAGGGCCTCGTGGCAGGCCGCAAGCGCCTGCGTCACCGCCCCGCGGTCCAACTGCACCAGCCCCATGGCCGTGAGGCATTCAGCCAGCATCATGTGGTCCGTCTTGGTCCGCAGGATGGACAGGGCACGCTCATAGTGATCCATGGCTGTAGTGAGGTCGCCGCGCGCCCGGTACACATCGCCCATGTATTTGTAGGCCAAAGCCAGCCCATGGTCGTCATCGCGCATCTCGTCCAGCTCGATGCTGCGCCGCAGGTAGGCCTCAGCGCTGTCCAATTGTCCCTGCATGTGCAGGATGTCCGCAATGCCGCGCAGGGATGCCGTTATCCCCCGGTGGTCCTTGCCTGCCTCTCGTAACGCCAGGCTCCGCCGATGATAGGCGAGCGCGTTGCCCAGGTCGCCCAGCTCTTCGTAGAGCATGGCGATGTTGTTGACCGAGCCCGCCACGCCCATGGGATCATTGGCGGCCTGGCTCAGCTCCATGCTCTGCAGCCAGAGCTCCAGCGCCCGTGCATGCTCACCGCGTACCCGGTACGCCACACCTTGTCCACGCAGGGCCCAGCCCATCCACTTCACCAAGCCGCGCTCCTTGGCGAAATCGTACATCACCTCGCCATACCAGATGGCGCTGTCGGGACGGGTGAAGAGGAACTTGGTCCAGGAATAGTGGCCCAAGGCACGGACGCGGACCGTATCGTGCAGGCTGGTATCGCGCCACACCTGCCACAGGCTATCCTGCTCCGCGCGGACCGCTGAGGGCCACGGCAGACTGACAAGGACCACCAATAGGAGACCACGCATGTCGCGGTGAACTGCACTGAAATTACACTTTCTGCGCCGCGTTAGGCCAACCGATGCGTCATTCAGGCTCGGGGCAGTACCGCCATGCGCACTCCAGAGGAAGCGGGACGAGCTGTCCAGCGACCCACCAGGTCTGGATTCACCGATGGATCGACGAACTCACTCCCCTATCCTTGCACGGAGCTCCTGTGGACAAAGTACATCTCCATCTCGCCCTTCCCCTTCGCCTGCACTTTGCCTCGTGGGGTGAAACGAAGTCCAGCCACTTCCTTCACCAGTGCATGCGTCGCTTCACTGATGTTCACCTGCCCCACCTCGCCGCTGCTTTCCATGCGGCTGGCGGTGTTCACCGTATCGCCCCAGATGTCGTACTGGAACTTCTTCACACCTACGATACCGGCCACCACAGGGCCGGTGTGGATGCCTACGCGCATTTCAAAGCCCGGTAAGCCCTTCGCATCCCGCTCTGCTTTCCGTTCGGAAATGAAGGCCTGCATGTCCAAGGCCGCCAACACCGTGTTCGTGGCCGAGCCGGCCGTGGGCACAGGCAGGCCGCCAGCCGCCATGTACGCGTCACCGATGGTCTTGATCTTCTCAATGCCATACTTCCCCATGATGCCATCGAAGGCCTCGAAGCATGCATTGATCTCACTGACCAGCGCTTGCGCGCTCAGCTTCTCCGATGCTGCGGTAAAGCCTTTGAAATCGGTGAAGAGGATGCTGACCTGATCGAAGTCCCGCGCATCGGCCCTGCCCTTCTCTTTCAACTCTGCTGCAATGTCGGCTGGCAGGATGTTGAGCAGGAGGTTCTCGGAGCGGTCCTTCTCCACTTGCAGTGCAGCCTTCGATCGGCGCACATACCGTAAGCGCGTGTAGATGCCACCGGCCAACAGCAGCACCGCCATGCCACCACCGATGGCGATGTTCCGTGTACGCTCCTCGCCACGCATCTGCTCTTCATGCGCTTCCTGCACCAGACGGGCTTCTTCGGCCTTGGCGATACTATCCTGCAGCATCACCTTGGCGAACTCCATCTGCTCCAATTTCTTGGAGGTCTCCTGGGCATTGAGGCTGTCGGTGATCACGTTCATCTTCTCCAGGTACACCAGCGCTTCGTTGCCCTTGCCCATGGCCTTGTAGGTATCGTAGTGGCATTTGCAGGCATCCTTCTGGAGGTCCAATGCACCGATCTCTTCCGCCAGGGCCAGGCTCTTCCGGCAGTAGCCGATCGCCAAGCTGGTCTGCCCTTGCGCTTGGTGGAGTTGGCCGATGTTGTTCAGGCTCAGAGCGACGCCGTACTTGTCTCCCAGCTCCTCCCGCATCGCCAATGACCGTTGGTGGTAGTCCAAGGCACGGGCGCGATCGCCCTGGCCGCCGTAAATGACCGCCATGTTGTTCAGGCTTACCGCGATGCCGCTCTTATCCCCGATCTCTTCCTGGATCGCCAGGCTCTTTTGGTTGTATTCCAACGCGCGGGCCGTATCGCCTTGGTCCGCGTACACCACACTGATATTCCCCAGGCTGTTCGCGATGTTCTTCTTATCCAAGCTCGCTTCCGGGATCGCGATGCTCTTCTCGAAGTACTCCAACGCGCGCGGGTAGTTCTTTTGGTCGGCGTAGATGCTGCCGATGTTGTTCAAGCATTTCGAGAGGCCGTTCTTATCCCCGATCCCTTCGAAGATGGCGAGGGACCGTTGGTAGTAGGTCAACGCGCGGAGGTTGTTGCCTTGCTCCCGGTGGATGAGGCCGATGTTGTTGAGGCTGCCTGCGATGCCTTTCTTGTCGCCGATCCTTTCATTGATCGCCAGGCACTTATGGTAGTAGGTCAATGCGCGCGGGTAATCGCCCTGGTTCTTGCTCGCGATGCCTTGCATGTTGTACCCCTTGGCCGAGGCCCTGGGGTATTGGCGCGCTTGGGCGAAGGTGTGCAGCGCTTCGGCCAGTATCGCGGCCGTGTCGGGCTGCGTGAACAGGTAGCCGTCCCAGACGTAGTCCACGTAGGCGGCCACGCGGATGGAATCGGACCGGGACGGGTCTTGCCAGATGGCGTACAGCGAGTCGAGGTACTGTGCTTGCGCGCTTGTCGATAGCCCCAGGACGATCGCGAAGATCAGGTTGCGGTATGTGCTCATGATCTGCGCTCCACTGTATCGGGATGGTCATCCCGCTTTCCTTGTACGCAATGACCTGCCCCGGAAAGTCGGACGTGAATGTAGGCAGATGATGTTGAGCGAATGTTACGAGGACAGTGACCCGATCACCGTGCTGAAGCGCGCGACCAGTGCACGCCTGCTCTCGAACGAACTGGACCTGCCCACTGGAAGGCATCGCTGTACAGCCCTTCACGGCAATCGGAAGGGGCTTGTACGCACCTCCTTCATATCGCCGCCCATCAGCACGATGCGGTAGGTGCCGGGCACAAGCTCCTTCGCGGCCGCAGGTGAATTCGCGCCTACCAACCCGCTAATGCTACGCACGGGCGGAAGCATCACCACGTGACCCTCCCAGTCGCCCCAAGGCTTGCCGCAGTCCATCTGCTGGCGCCGTGGAAGCCGCTCCACCCATCCCGTGTCGGTGAGCATCTCGATGCCGAACAGGGGCATTCTGCTGGCGCACCCGCCATCCAACATCACACGACCCGTGATCCGCAGCAAGACCGTGTCGGCGCTGATGCAATCCACCTCCACGTTCTTCAAGGGCGGCTGCTTGGCCCAGTAGGCATCCGGATCCTCCGGTGTGGCAGATATCTTCGGTTCAGGTGCCGCGATCGGCTCAATAGGTCGCCGCGGCTCCGGTGGACGGATGCCCGGCGGCGGTATGTTCGCGGGTGGCTCCACCCAGTTCGCTTCCTGCTTCAACCGCTTCAGGATGAACTGGTGCGTTGCGACGCTCGCTTGGTACTCGTTGATGCAGGTGTTCACATCCCACCTGCGGCCTGGCTTGAAGCGCATCACCTCCGGCGAGGGCTCGGGCCAACGCGTCCATGCCCGGTCGATCAGCGCTTGCATGTCATCGGGCAGGTCGATGCGCATCGTGTCGGTGCCCGCGATCACCAGGATGCGGCTCTCCGACACACCTACGACCGGTGTGAAGACGCGCCAACCTTCGTTCCTTTCCTTGAAGAGATCGCGGCTCTGTAACGTGATCGTGGTGTCCGGCTTGAGCCAGAACTTATCCGAGTTGTAGTAGAACACCCGCTCGCGGTACTGCTGCTTCACCACGTAGGCACGCGAAAGCGGCTTGTCGGCATCACCCGGTTCGGAGATCACGAAGCAGAAGTCGGGCGGTTGGGGTTGGGCATGGGTCGAACCGACCGTCACCACGAGGACCAACAGCAGAGCGGGTCGGAAGCGATAGGGCATGAGTGCCATCACCACCTGAACGTCAGCAGGAACTGGCTCTCCACATCACCCCGCCGCAGGTAGGCCGTATAACGGCCATACGGCAGCTCAGTGATGTCCACCCACTTGCTGGTCTCCCCATCCGGAGGCATGTCCACGCGAAGGGTGATCACCTCGCTCGTCACGCCCGTGCTGTCCTGCAGGTACAGCTCGAACCGCGTGCCCGGACCGCTGGCTGGGAACTCCAGTTGGTGGTGCGCGTAGTTGGGGTCGCGATCGATCACGATGGAAACGGGACCGGTGCGAAGTCCGTCCGTCTCGAGCGTGAAGCTGTGGTGCTTGGTGTGGTAGAGTCCA
>CAZQFG010000216.1:0-5065 GCA_964592515.1 uncultured Chryseobacterium sp.
TTGTTCACGCTCACCACCACGCTGGCGCTGGCGTCCACCTTGCTCAGTTCCTCCATCACCAGCACGTAGCTGATGGTGTCCATACCGCCGCCACCGTACTTGGGGTCCACCATCATGCCCAGGAAGCCGAGCTCACCCAGCTGCTTGATCTCCTCGGCGGGGAAGCGCTGTTCGCGGTCACGTTCGATGACGCCGGGCTTCAGCACGTTCTGCGCGAAATCACGGGCGGCATCGCGCGCTGCGATCTGCTCTTCGGAGAGTTCGAAATTGAGGCCTGCGAGGGTAGCTGTATGGGACATGGACGTGCTTTTCAAGGGAGCGCAAAAGTACGGGGTAACTTGGCGCCATGGAAGTGCGGGAACGCGACCATTTCGAGGTGATCGGCGTGATGAGCGGAAGCTCGTTGGACGGCCTTGATCTGGCCTGGGTGGAACTGATGCACGACGTGGGCGACTGGACCTTCAACATCCGGGAAGCGCGCACTGTTCCCTACGACGGACCATTTCAGCAACGCTTGAAGGATGCCATGCACGGCAGTGCGCTTGAGATGGCCCGCCTGGACCGCGACCTCGGCGACCTGATCGGCACCGCCTGCAAGGACATGCTGAACGGCCGGCGGGTGGATCTGATCGCCTCCCACGGGCACACGCTCTTCCACAAGCCCGCCGAAGGCCTGACCACCCAGATCGGCCACGGGGCACGAATAGCTGCGGCCACGGGCATTATCACCGTGTGCGACTTCCGCACCATGGATGTGGCCCTCGGCGGACAGGGGGCGCCCTTGGTGCCTTTGGGCGAACGGTTGCTCTTCCCACAGCACAAGGCCTTCCTCAACATCGGCGGCATCTGCAACGTCGCGCTGCATGATAGCGAGCAGGTCATCGGCTACGATGTGTGCATCGGCAACCAGGCACTGAACTTGCTGGCCAACGAGGCCGGCCTATCCTACGACACCAATGGTGACCTGGCCCGCGCAGGCCGGATCGTACCGGAACTACTGGACGCCCTGAACGCGCTCCCCTTCCACCACCAGTCACCACCCCGCTCCTTGGGCCGCGAGTGGTTCGATGAGGAGGTTAAGCCCTTGATCGCTGTGCCAACAGATCCACTTGCCGACCGAATGGCCACCGTGGTGGAACACATCGCCCAGCAACTCGCTGCCGCCCTTGCATTTGCCGATGGTCCGGCCTTGATCACGGGAGGCGGTGCGCACAATGCCTTCCTGCTGGAACGGCTCCGCAGCCATGGCGCCAGTACCATCGAAGTACCGGACCTGCTCACGGTGGACTACAAGGAGGCGTTGGTATTCGCACTGTTGGGCGCTCTGCGCATTCGTGGTGAGGTGAACGCCCTGAACAGTGTGACCGGGGCTGGGAGGAATAGTGTGGGGGGAGCCGTGTACCGGGCCTATTAACAGCGCACCGGGAAAACCTGCACAAGAGTGCCCCCGAAAGGCCTGAACCGGTCGGGTTACCTTCGCCCCACCTGCAACCGGACCTGCTATGCGTGATGCCCTGCGCCGCTTTGAAGAGCGTGCCCCCGAGATCGTCTTTGAATGGAACGATGCCCCAACCGGAGCCAAAGGCTGGGTGGTGATCAACAGCCTGCGTGGCGGCGCAGCCGGTGGTGGCACCCGCATGCGCAAGGGATTGGACAAACGCGAGGTGGAGAGCCTGGCGAAGACCATGGAGGTGAAATTCAGCGTGTGCGGACCGGCCATCGGTGGTGCCAAGAGCGGCATCGACTTCGACCCCGCCGACCCGCGCAAGAACGCCGTGCTGGACCGCTGGTACAAGGCCGTGATGCCCCTGCTGAAGACCTACTACGGCACCGGCGGCGACCTCAACGTGGATGAGCTGCACGACGTGATCCCCATCACTGAGCGCTACGGTCTACGCCACCCGCAGGAGGGTGTGGTGAACGGCCACATCGGCACCCAGGAAGATGTGAAACTGCAGGCCATCCAACAGCTGCGCACCGGTGTGAGCAAGATCGTGGATGACACCACCTATGTGCCTGTTGCCGGCAAGTATGCGGTGGCCGACATGATCACCGGATGGGGCGTGGCCGAAAGTGTGCGCCACTACTACCGCGTCTATGGCGGCGACCTGAAGGGCAAGAAAGTGATCGTCCAGGGCTGGGGCAATGTGGCCGCGGCCGCTGGTTACTACCTGGCCCAACAGGGTGCGCGCATCGTGGGCATCATCGACCGCGTGGGCGGTATGCTGCTTCCCGAAGGCCTCACCGCCGACCAAGTGCGCCAACTGTTCATGGACAAGGCCGGTAACGCGCTGCGCATGCAGGACATGCGACCCTTCGACGAAGTGAACGCCAAGATCTGGGACATCGGGGCAGAGGTATTCCTGCCTTGCGCTGCCAGTCGCTTGGTGACCCAGGACCAAGTGGACCGCATGGTGGCCGCAGGACTTGAAGTGATCAGCAGCGGGGCCAACGTGCCTTTTGCCGACAAGGAGATCTTCTATGGCCCCATTGCCGAAAAGGCCGATGGACAGGTGAGCGTGATCCCCGATTTCATCGCCAACTGCGGCATGGCCCGTGTGTTCGCCTACTGCATGCAGCCGGGCAACGACCTCTCCGACAAGGGCATCTTCGAGGACGTGAGCACCGTGATCGGCAAGGCCCTGGAGGATTGCCATGGGCGTAGTGCAAGCCGCACCCATGTGACCCGCACCGCCTTCGAGATCGCCCTGGCCAAACTGAACTGACATACTTCAGCGGGCAAGCGCCCCGTTCCATTCCAACCTGAACCATCCGATGCAATTCCCGCTCTTCACCCAGATCGAACAGGCTGCCCGCGACGTTATCGAGCAGCAAGCGGCCACCCCTACCGAGCCTGTGATCGAGACCATCTCCATCTGGCAGCTCATTGTGGATGGTGGCTGGTACATCATGGGGCCGCTGGGCATCATGTCGCTCATCGCCATCTACATCATCATCGAGCGCAGCATGGCCATCCGTCGCGCCCTTCGCGAGGAAAAGGACTTCATGAACAAGATCCGCGACTACATCCATGAGGGCAAGATCGACAGCGCCCGAAACCTCTGCGCGCAGACCGCATCGCCCGTGGCCCGTATGTTGGACAAGGGCATCAGCCGCATCGGCAAGCCCCTGAAGGACATTGAGGTGAGCATTGAGAACGCCGGCAAACTGGAGGTGTACCAGTTGGAGAAGGGTCTCAGCGTGCTGGCCACCATCTCGGGTGCGGCGCCCATGATCGGCTTCCTGGGTACGGTGATCGGGATGATCGTCACCTTCCACACCATGAAGATCAGCGGAGCCGGTGTGGAGATCGCCCAGCTCAGCGGCGGTATCATGCAGGCCATGGTGACCACGGTGGCCGGTCTGGTCATCGGTATCATCGCCTACGTGGCCTACAACACGTTGGTGGCCCGTGTGGGCAAGGTGGTGCAGAACATGGAGGCCACCACCATCGCCTTCATGGACGTGCTGGAATCACCCGCCAAATAAGGCACCATGGGACTGCGAAGCACACACAAGGTGGACGCGGGGTTCAGCATGAGCTCCATGACCGACCTCGTCTTCCTGCTGCTGATCTTCTTCGTGATCGTGAGCACGCTGGTAAGCCCCTATGCGCTGCCTGTGGACCTGCCGAAGAGCGCCAACAAGACCAAGGAAAAGCCCAAGGTGGCGGTGCGCATTGATGCCGACCAGCACTATAGCGTGAACAACCAGCTGATCGAACCGACCGAGCTGGAGGGTGTACTGAAGGCTGAGATGAGCAAGCACCCCACCGACCAGGCCATTGTGATGCACGTGGACCAGAGCGTGCCCACTGGAACAACGGTGAGCGTGCTCGACATCGCCAAGCGCAACAAGTGGAAGATCATCCTGGCCACGAAGCCTGAATAAGGAGGCGATCACCACACTCCGGACAGGAAGCCCCAGCACACCAAGGACAATGAGCACCATCGTCATCGAACAACGCGAAAAGGACAAGCGCATCAGCGCCATCCTGACCATTCTGTTCCATGCGCTATTGGTGATCCTGTTCCTCTACTTCGGTCTGCAGCAACCCAACCCGCTTCCAGAGGAACAGGGCATTGAGCTCGCTTTCGAGGATGCCGGCGGCCTTAGCGGCGGCGACCCCGATCCGAACCCCGGATCGCCCCAGGAAAGCGCCACACCCGTTACTGCGCCCAGCCAGCCCGAGGATGTGGCCACGGACGATGCCAGCGAGGTGGAAATGCCCAAGCCGGTGAAACCCCAGCCGAAACCACCGAAACCGGAAACGCCCAAACCACCCAAACCGAACCCCAACGCGCTGTTCAACCCATCGACCAACCCAAGCACCAACCCCACTACCGGCCCTCCCGGCGGCAACAACGAACCGGGCACGCAGCCCGGCGGTGGTGGCATCGGTGATTTCAGCGGCAAGGGATTCAATGGACGGTTGTCCGGGCGCGGGTTCATGAAAGGCCCGAGCATCACGGAAAAACCCAACGAAGGCGGCAAAGTGGCGCTGGACATCTTCGTGGACCGGAACGGGACCGTGACACGTGTGGCCTTCAACTTGGACCGCAGCACCACCACCAGCCAGGTGCTCTTCAACCTGGCCAAGAAAGCCGCTTTGCAATGCACCTTCACGGCCAAGCCCGATGGTCCGGCCGAGCAGAAGGGTGAAATGACCTTCGTCTTCATTCTCGAATGACCTACGCGGAGACGCTGGCGTACCTCTACGCGCAGCTCCCCATGTTCCAGCGCATCGGCCAGGCCGCCTACAAGGCCGACCTCGGCAACACACACGCCTTGATGGAGGCCCTGGGCCACCCGGAGCGCGGCCTGAAATGCGTGCATGTGGCAGGCACCAATGGCAAGGGAAGCACCAGTCACCTGATCGCCAGCACGCTGCGGGAGGCCGGTTACACCGTGGGCCTGCATACTTCGCCACACCTGAAGGACTTCCGGGAGCGGTTCAGGATAAACGGCAGCATGGTGAGCGAGGCCACCGTGGTGGAATTCGTGGAACGCTACCGCAACGTGTTCGAGCCCATCCAACCCTCGTTCTTCGAATGGGGCGTGGCCT
>CAZQFG010000217.1:0-5018 GCA_964592515.1 uncultured Chryseobacterium sp.
CCCGAGCCACTGGCGAGGATGGCGATGCGCTTCATGCTGCGAAGGTGCGATCTTCCGGCCATGGTGCCAGCGAACGATCACATTCCGCTATCCTTCGAGCGATATACCGAGGCCGAGATGATGACCCGTGCCCGGGACTTCCACCGCCTGATGGACCGGCGCCGATCTGTACGGCATTTCAGTCCCGAACCAGTACCATTCGACCTGATCGCCGAACTGGTGCTCGCGGCCAGCACCGCCCCCAGCGGTGCCCACAAGCAACCGTGGACCTTTTGTGTGGTGGGCGACCCCTACCTGAAGCGGCGGATCCGAGTGGCGGCCGAAGAGGAGGAGCGGGCCAACTATGGTGGCCGTATGAGCGAAGAGTGGCTGAAGGACCTGGCGCCGCTGGGTACCGATGCCGAAAAGCCTTTCCTGGAGATCGCCCCCTGGCTGGTGGTGGTCTTCAAGCGGGCCTTTGAAGAAGAGGCGGGCGGCCACAAACACCCCAACTATTACGTGAACGAGAGCGTGGGCATCGCCACAGGACTGTTCCTGGCGGCCGCACACAATGCCGGCCTGGCTACCCTAACGCACACACCAAGCCCGATGAACTTCCTGGTCCAGCTCCTGGGGCGGCCGGCCAACGAGCGACCCTTCCTGCTCATTCCCGTGGGTCTGCCCGCCCCGGACTGTCATGTTCCGGCGCTGTGCCGGAAGCCATTGGAGGCCGTGTTGGTGCCCTTCCTTTAGGTGGGGGGTTGCACAAGTGGAAAATGTCTTTCCTTTGCACCCTGTTCAACCAACAACGAACTGACATGTCGGATATCAAGTCAAGGGTCATCGCTATCATCGTGGACAAACTCGGTGTGGACCAAGCCGAGGTAACACCCGAGGCGAGCTTCACGAACGACCTTGGCGCTGACAGCCTCGATACCGTCGAACTCATCATGGAGTTCGAGAAGGAATTCAACATCGCCATCCCCGACGACCAGGCCGAGAAGATCCAGACCGTGGGTCAGGCCGTGGACTACGTGGAGAAGAACGCGAAGTAAGACCTGCACAACATGCAGCTCAGGCGTGTGGTCATCACCGGACTGGGCGCGCTCACCCCTCTAGGGAACACCCTCCAGGCCTACTGGGAAGGGTTGGTGAGCGGCCGAAGCGGTGCTGCGCCCATAACGCGCTTTGATGCCAGCAAGTTCAAGACGCAGTTCGCCTGTGAAGTGAAGGGGTTCAACCCCGAGGACTTCATGGACCGCAAGGAGGCCCGTAAAACGGACCCCTATGCGCAGTTCGCCCTGGTATGCGCGGATGAGGCCATTGCCGACAGCGGACTGCTGAACGATGGGCTCGACCGCGAACGCGTCGGGGTGATCTGGGGCAGCGGCATTGGCGGTCTTAAGACGTTCCAGGACGAGTGCGTCAACTTCGGACGGGGCGATGGTACGCCGCGGTTCAACCCCTTCTTCATCCCGAAGATGATCGCCGACAGCGCGGCGGGGTTGATCAGCATGAAGCACACGCTTCGCGGACCCAGCTACGTGACGGCAAGTGCGTGCGCCAGCAGCAACAACGCCCTCATCGATGCCTTCAACTACATCCGCCTCGGCACCTGTGTGGCCGTGGTAACGGGTGGTAGCGAGGCCGCGATCTACGAGGCCGGTGTGGGCGGGTTCAACGCGCTGCACGCCATGAGCACCCGGAACGAGGACCCCGCGACCGCGTCGCGCCCGTACGACAAGGACCGCGATGGTTTCGTGCTCGGCGAAGGCGGTGCGGCCATCATTCTTGAGGACCTGGAACACGCGTTGGCGCGTGGTGCCAAGATCTACGCCGAGGTGATCGGTGGCGGTATGAGCAGCGATGCCTATCACATTACCGCTCCACACCCCGACGGCCTCGGAGCCGAGCTGTGCATGAAGCACGCCCTGGCCGATGCCCGGGTGTCGCCTGCGGATATCGACTACATCAATACGCACGGTACCAGCACGCCCATCGGCGATCCGCAGGAGGTGAAGGCCATCCAGCGCCTGTTCGGTGAGCAGGCCTACAAGCTGAACATCAGCGCCACCAAGAGCATGACCGGCCACCTGCTGGGCGGTGCGGGCGCTGTGGAGGGTGTGGCCGCCATCATGGCCGTGCACACCGATATCGTGCCCCCCACGATCAACCATTTCACGGACGATCCCGAGATCGATCCGAAGTTGAACTTCACGTTCAACACCGCGCAAAAGCGCACGGTGAACGCCGCCATGAGCAACACCTTCGGGTTCGGCGGCCACAACACCGCGGTGATCTTCCGTAAGTACCGGTAGGCCCTGTGATCCGCAGCCTGTTCAGCCGAGCGCGCAATCCCGAGGAGCGTCGGGTACGGGCTTGGTGTCGCAAGACCTTGGGCATTACCCCGGGCGATCTGCCCCTTTACCGACAGGCCCTGCGCCACGTGAGCGCCGTTACGGATGACCGTCCTGACCTGCCCGACAACGAGCGGTTGGAGTTCCTGGGCGATGCCGTGCTGGACGCCATCATTGGCGACCTGCTCTTCACCACCTACCCCGACAAGGGCGAGGGCTTCCTCACGCGGATGCGGAGCAAGCTCGTAAGCCGTACGCAGCTGAACATGCTGGCACGGCGGATCGAGATCGAGCGCGTGATGGAGAGCAATGTTTCGCGCACCAACGAATCGAGCGTACCGGGCAATGCGCTGGAGGCCTTGATCGGCGCCTTGTTCATTGATCGCGGGTTCGACCGTACGCGGAAGGTGGTGGTGAAGCTCATTCACACCCACATCGACCTGAAGGAAGTGGAGAAGGAGGACAAGGACGGCAAGAGCCGCCTGTTGGAGTGGGGCCAGAAGCGCCGCAAGAAGGTGGAGTTCGTGATCCGTGAGGAAGGAGGCGGAGGCCGGGGCAAGCACTATGTGGCCGAAGTGCACATCAATGGCGCACTGAAGGGCACCGGTAAAGGCACCAGCAAGAAGGTGGCCGAGCAGGACGCTGCCCAAAGCGCCTTCCGCAGCATGCGTTCCCGCAGGCACAATAGCGGTCCACCGGGAGCCGGTGGCAGGGGACAGGGGCGCGGAGGCGAGCAGAACGCTTAATACAAGCGGCCCACGGTGGAAACCGGGCGGACCTACCTTTGGAACGCCGCTCTCACATGGCCAAGCTCAAGTTAGAACCACCCAAGCCCGTTGAGGTCTGCGTTATTGGCATCAGTTGCCATGAGAGCGCACACAGGCTGTGCTGGTCGTTGAACAAAGCGCTTGGGCTTGAACTGGCGCGTCGTTCGGACGTGGTGGACGACGATGGACCCCGCTCGTGCTATTCGGCCTTTGAACATGTGGTGGAGGCCGACGGTTTTCGATGGCTGTTGCTGAACAACCATAGCGGGTCGGGCATTTTGATCCGGAGCCAACGCACCATCGACTATTTCCTGGTGATGGACCCCGAGCTTTTCGAGAGCCACCCGGACGTGTTGGAGCGTGTGAAGGCCGCTGATTTCGTACTAACCGCCTATGACCTTCCATTCAAACAACTGAGGAACGGTCATAAACTGTTGCTTTGAGCCCCCGATGATAGACCCCAAGACCAAGATCGTGGCCACCCTGGGCCCCGCCTCCTCTTCGCCAGAGATGTTGCGTGAAATGATGCTGAGCGGCATGGACGTGTGCCGCCTCAATTTCAGCCACGGCAACTACGCCTTCTACATAGAGCTGATCCAGAACATCCGCAAGGTGAGCGCGGAACTGGGCCTGCACACCGCCATACTTGCCGACCTGCAGGGCCCCAAGATGCGCGTGGGCGAGATGCAGGACGGTCCCATTGAGCTGGTGGATGGATCGGAACTGATCATCACCACGGAGCCGATCAAGGGCCGACCGGGCATGGTGAGCACCAGCTACACACAATTCCCGCAGGATGTGAAGAAGGGCGAACTGGTGCTGCTGGATGACGGGAAGCTCCGCTTGGAAGTAGTGGCCACCGACGGCAAGACCACCGTGACCACCCGTGTGCTGAACGGCGGACCGCTGAGCGCCAACAAGGGACTGAACCTGCCCAACACCAAGATCAGTCTGCCCTGCCTGACCGACAAGGACAAGCAGGACCTCGACTTCGCCTTGGAGCACGATGTGGATTGGGTGGGCCTCAGTTTTGTGCGCAATGCCCGCGACATCATCGAATTGAAGGGCATCATCCATCAGCGCGAGAAACACGCACGCGTGGTGGCCAAGATCGAGAAGCCCGAAGCGCTCAAGGACATTGATGAGATCATTCGCGAGAGCGATGCGCTGATGGTGGCGCGTGGCGACCTGGGTGTGGAGATCCCCATGGAGCAGGTGCCCTTGGTGCAGAAGGACATCATCCGTCGTTGCCTGGCACAGCACCGTCCGGTGATCGTGGCCACGCAGATGATGGAGAGCATGATCACCAACATCACACCTACGCGCGCCGAGGTGAACGATGTGGCCAATGCCGTGCTTGACCATGCCGATGCCGTGATGCTCAGTGCAGAGACCAGCGTGGGCCGTTTCCCCGTGGAAGTGGTGAAGGCCATGAACAAGATCCTGCTGGAAATGGAGAAGAGCGACACCATGTACAACGTGGAGGAGTCCAAGCTCGAGGATCACGACCGCATGGTGACCGATGCCATCTGTAAGGCCAGTGTGCGCATGGCGGCGGCCATCGACATCAAGGCGATCGTGACCATGACGCACAGCGGCTACACGGCGTTCAAGATCAGCAGCATGCGGCCCAAGGCGCACATTTTCGCCTTCACGAGCAACAAGCGCATTCTCAATATGCTGAACCTGGTGTGGGGCGTACGTGCCCACTACTATGACAAGACCGTGAGCACGGACCATACCATCGCGGACATCAAGCACATCCTGCGCAGCGGCAAGTTCGTGGAGAAGGGCGACCTGGTGGTGAACGTGGCCAGCATGCCCATTGCCGAGCAGGGCATGGCCAACATGCTGAAGCTGAGCCCGGCGTAGGGTTTATTTTGCCGCTCGCCCCAGCACCAGGTCCATGTAGAAC
>CAZQFG010000218.1:0-3119 GCA_964592515.1 uncultured Chryseobacterium sp.
CACAAGGGGAAGCAGCGGCTGGAGAGCACCTTGCAGAAGACCTCTCCCGAGGCCGTGTCCGCATTGTCCGCCTGGCCCGCCGATCTGGAAGCGGTGCGCAAGAGCATCCCTTCGGCCACGGTCTCATTCAAGGAAAGCGTGCGCACCGACGATAGCATCTACTACGCCTTGGATGGCGTGGTGGGCGGAAAGCCGGCCCGCTTCGTGATCGTTGGTCTCCGCGATTTCGACCGCGACAGCACGGCCACGCTTTGGTCGCTGAAGGCCCGGTAGGGTCAAACGCGGTAGGCGTACGCGTCCTCCACCTCTTTGCTGCTGAGCGTGATCAGCGTGAAGATGCCCAGTGCCAACCCGATGGGCACGCTGAGGCAGTTGAGCGCGCCGATGATCATGGACGCGGTGCGGTTGGTGCGGCGCCCGATCCAATAACCGCTCAGTAGGTTCAGCACGCCCCAGAGCTCCACCATGATCAGGATCATCATGCCGAACGCTTGAATGAACCCGACGATCACGTCCGGTACCGGTTCGCCTCCGTTCTCGGTGATCAGCTCACTGTTCAGGAAGGTGCCAAGCCCGATGATGAGCACGGCGGCCAGACCGGAAACACAGAGAAAGGCGCCGTACACATAGTGCAGTACGGAAAGCGTGGGAAGATGGCGTGTCATGGTGGACCTCGTTTCTCAAACCGAAACTAGGTCACGCCTATTTGCGCCGGCAGTGCTTCTGGTCGAATGGTCGCTTGGCGGGATGCGCGGTCCTTAACCCCGCGCCCGGCGCTTCCGTTCGGCCAGGATCAGGCCCAGCTCCCGGCCGGTCTGTCCTTTCACGGAGGTGTTCTCCGCGGCGCGGCGGATCAGGTAGGGCAGCACTTCACGCACAGGACCGTAGGGCACGTACTTGGCCACGTTGTAGCCGGCGTGGGCCATGTTGTAGCTGATGTTGTCGCTCATGCCCAGCAGCTGCGCCGACCATACGCGCCGGTCGTTGCGGGCAATGCCGCGCTCGTCCAATAGACGGGCCAGCAGCAGGGTGCTCTGTTCGTTGTGCGTGCCCGCCATCACGGCCATGCGGTCCAAGTGATCGATGCAGAAACGGATGGCCTCATCGTAGTCGCGGTCCACGGCCTGTTTGTCCGCATGGATGGGGGAGGGCATGTCATCCATCCTGGCCGTCTCGCGCTCTTTCTCCATGTAGGCGCCGCGCACCAGCTTCACCCCAAGGTGGTAACCGCCGCGCTCGGCAGCAGCGAATGAGTCCTTGAGGAAAGCCAGCCGATCGTGCCGGTACAACTGAATGGTGTTGAACACAATGGCCCGTTCGCGGTTGAAGCGCTCCATCATGCGGGTGGCCAGGGCATCAATGGCAGGCTGCAACCAGGTCTCCTCGGCATCGATCATCACCGGCACACCGGCATCGAATGCGGCCTGGCAAATGCGCAGCACACGGGCTTGCACCAGGTCCCACTCGTGCACATCTTCCGGGTGTGTCACACGGTCCTCGCTGGCCAGTTCAAGCAGGTAGGTGGGCGAAATGCCACTGGTCTTGAACACGCTGAACGGAATGTCCTGGCGCTTGCGCGCCATGGCGATGGTGCGCAGGATCTCCTCTGCCGCCTTGTCCAGCGAGTCATCGTCCTCCTGGCCTTCCACACTGTAGTCGAGGATGGTGCCGATGCCGCTCTTGGAGAGCTTGGTGGCCGTGTTCAGGCTTTCAGCGATGTTCTCGCCGCCACAGAACTGCTTGAAGATGGTGGCCTTGATGAGCCCCCCGATGGGGAGGTGGATGCCCAGTGCGGCCTTGGTGAAGCTCTGGCCAATGCTGGATAGCGTGGGGTTGCCAATGATGCGGAACAACCACTGCGCTTGCCACAGGTCGCGATCGCTCTTGTCGGCGAACGCTATGCGGGTGTCCTGCAGATCGGGTTGGCGGGTGTCGGGTGGCACGGCGGTGCCGACAGGGGATGGCATGGAGGGGTGGCGCTGGTGACCGGTTCCTTCGTTCCTTTGGGGAAGCGGCTGCGGGCCGCCAAAATTAGCGATGGACACATCGTCGAAGGAGGTGACGGAGATCAGTGCAGGACGGCACCCCGTAGTGCTTGGACCCGGCTCGTTGGTGGCGCTGGACGGTGCCATCCGTGATGCTGCTCCTTCGGCCCTCTTCATCCTGGGCGATGACAACACGTTACGGCATTGTCTGCCCGAACTGTTGGGCCGCGTTCCGGTGCTGCGCAAGGCGGAGACCATTGGCATTCCGCATGGCGAATCGTCCAAGAGCATTGAGGTGTGCCGCGAGCTGTGGAACCACCTCACCGAGCGCGAGGCCGATCGTAATGCGATGCTCGTTTGCCTCGGCGGTGGTGTGGTCACCGATGTGGGCGGCTTCGTGGCCGGTACCTACAAGCGCGGGATCCGCTGCGCGCACGTGCCCACCTCGCTCATGGGCATGGTGGATGCGGCCGTCGGTGGCAAGACAGGCATCGACCTCGGTGGGCTGAAGAACATGGTGGGCGTATTCCACGATCCCCTCGGGGTTTACGTGCATGTGCCTTTCCTCAAAAGCATCGGCAAGCGCGAACTGCTGAACGGCCTGGCTGAGATGTTCAAGCACGGACTGGTGCAGGATGCCGCGCACTGGGAAGCGCTGGGAAAGGCCGCACTGCACGACATTGATGCGCTGGCCCCCCTGGTGCAGCGCTCTGCTGCCATCAAGTCCGCGGTGGTGGCCGCCGATCCGTTGGAACGCGGTTTTCGCAAGGCGCTCAACTTCGGGCACACCATCGGGCACGGGCTTGAGTCGCATTCATGGGAAGGTTCGCAGCGCGTGCTGCTGCATGGCGAGGCCGTTGCCTTGGGCATGGTGTGCGAAGCGTGGCTCAGTTGGCATTTGGGGCTACTGCCTCGTGAAGCGTTCGATGCCATTAGCGCCGTATTGATGGGCCTCTACCGGCCGTACGCCCTCGATCCCGTGGCCGACCACCGCATCATCGAACTGATGCGCAACGACAAGAAGAACGCCAATGGCGAGTTCCGCTTCACGCTGCTGACCGCCATTGGCGAGGCCCGCGTTGATGTGCCCGTGACCGCTGCCGAAGTGAAGGAGGCGCTTGCCTACTACCGCAC
>CAZQFG010000218.1:3219-5016 GCA_964592515.1 uncultured Chryseobacterium sp.
TTGATGTGCCCGTGACCGCTGCCGAAGTGAAGGAGGCGCTTGCCTACTACCGCACTTTGGTGGGTAGTTGATGGTTTTCTGGGCCCATGGGGTCAGTAGTGCTGGACCCAGTGCCCGGACAGGCGGAAGGGCTCTGCTGTTCCCCGTATGCGCCATGACCCGCAGGTGAACTGCCCGCTGTGCATAGGCCTATTTCACACCTTTGCGCCCCATGTCCTCTGTTCTCATTTCAACGTCCAAGGCCCCGCTGAAGGCCACAGTGCGGTTGCCGCGCAGCAAGAGCGCTGCCAACCGTGCCCTCATCATTGCTGCCCTGTTGGGCGATCTCGACCTGGTGCACGATCCCGGCGATGGCGACGATACGCGCATCCTGCTCCAGCATTTGCGGGACCGTGGCCCCGTGATGCACTGCGGTGCGGGTGCAACCACGTTCCGTTTCCTGCTTGCCTGGGCCTGCTGCCAGCAAGGGGAGGAGCGCATGATCACCGGCACCGAGCGCTTGCTCGAACGGCCGCACGATGATCTGGTGAATGCCTTGCGCACCTTGGGCGCCGACATCACCGCCGTGCCGGAGGGTTATCGCGTGAAGGGTTGCACGTTGCGCGGTGGCGAGGTGCACTTCGATTCGCCGATCAGCAGCCAATACCTCAGTGCCTTGTTGCTCATCGCACCCGCCATGGAGCAGGGCCTTTCCATGCGTTGGACCGGCACACGGCTCAGCGAACCCTATGTGCACATGACCTTGAAGATCATGTCTCACTTCGGGGTGTATCCCTTCATGGAACTCGATGGTGTGCGTGTGCCCCCTGCGGCCTACCGACCGGCCCCGTATGCCGTGCCAGCCGACTGGAGCGGTGCGGCGTTCTGGTACGAGGCCGTGGCTCTCTCGCCCGGTGCCGAAGTGTTCCTGCAAGGGCTGGATGACGAGACACTTCAAGGCGATCGCCACGCACGGCAGCTCTTTGCCCCTTGGGTGGATACCCGTTTTGATGCCGATGGTGCTCATCTTTCCCATCGGGCCATAGTTGGACCATGGCCTGTGGAAGCGATCGAGCTGCGCAACTACCCCGACCTCTTCCAACCGCTCGTTTGTGCGTGTGCCGGACGTGGACAGGAGGCGCACTTCACTGGCCTCGACAACCTGCGTGTGAAAGAGACCGACCGCCTGGCCGCTGTGGCTAATGCGCTGAATGCAGTGGGTTGCAAGGCGCAAGCCGATGGAGGCACCTTCCACATCAGCGGCAAGGCGATCGCCCTCGGTACCCCGTTCTTCGATCCGCAGGGCGATCACCGCATGGCCTTGGCACTGGCCCCATTGGCGCTGGTGTTAGGCTCGCTCACCATCAGCGACCTCGATGTGGTGAACAAGAGCTATCCCGGTTTCTGGGATGATCTGCGCCACGCGGGTTTCTCCGTGAAATAGGACCACTTGCCGCCTTCGCCCCTTATCGGTTCCTTCGCAACACCAACCATTGCCCACCATGTCCTTCCCATCCGACCTCGAGATCGCGCAGAAAGCGCAGATGAAGCCCATTGCGCAGATCGCTCAGAAGCTCGGTATCGACCCCGAAGTGATCGAGCCCTATGGTCGCACCAAGGCGAAGTTGCCGCTCGAACTGATCGACGATAGCAAGGTGGCCAACGGCAAGCTGATCCTGGTGACCGCCCTGTCGCCCACACCGGCCGGCGAAGGCAAGACCACCACCAGCATCGGCCTCAACGAAGGCTTGAACAAGCTCGGGAAGAAGAGCATCGTGGTGCTGCGCGAACCCTCGCTGGGCCCCGTGTTCGGCATGA
>CAZQFG010000219.1:0-4941 GCA_964592515.1 uncultured Chryseobacterium sp.
TCTTCATGGCGCTCACCCTTGCGTTGGTCTCCTTCAGCTGCACCGGTCCCATTCTGGGTTCGTTGTTAGCCGGTGCCCTCACCGCCGATGGTGGTGCATGGCAGCTTACTGCGGGCATGGGCGGCTTCGGTTTCGCACTGGCGCTGCCCTTCGGCCTCTTCGCCCTCTTCCCCGGATGGTTGAACAGCCTGCCCCGCAGTGGTAGCTGGCTGAACAGCGTGAAGGTGGTGCTCGGCTTTGTTGAAGTGGCCCTTGCGTTCAAGTTCCTCAGCATGGCCGATCTGGTGATGAAGTGGGGCCTGGTCCCTTACGAGCTCTTCCTAGCCATCTGGGTCATTTGCGGCATCGGTATCGTGCTCTACCTGTTCGGCAAGATCCGCTTCCCGCATGATAGCCCGGTGAAGAAGTTCGCTCCCTCACGCGTGTTCTTCATCGCGGCTTTCTCTGCGCTCACGGTTTACATGGCCTTTGGCTTCCGCTTCGATGAGAAGGCAGGCACGTTCGCTCCCGTAGGTCTGCTCAGCGGCATCTCACCTTCACCCGGGTACAGTTGGATCTTCCCCACGGAATGCCCCGCAGGCCTTACGTGCTACCACGATCTGGAGAGCGGCATGGCAGAAGCGAAACGCACCGGCAAACCACTGCTGGTCGATTTCACCGGATACGGCTGTGCCAACTGCCGGAAAATGGAGGACTATGTGTGGCCGGTCGCGGACATCAATCGCCTCATCGATCAGGAGTACGTGCTCGTTTCGCTCTACGTGGATGCCAAGGCCGAGCTGCCCAAGGATGAGCAGTTCATCTTCGAGACCAGCAACGGCACCAAGAAGCCCATCCTCACCGTTGGGAACAAATGGGCCACTCTGCAGACCGAGAACTTCAAGAGCGCCACGCAGCCGCTTTACGCACTCCTGAGCCCTGATGGCCAGCTGCTCACCGATCCCGTGGGCTACACCCCGGCCGTAGAGGATTACAAGTCCTTCCTGGAGCGTGGTCTTCGCGGCATGCAGGTGTTGGGGCAGCAGGCAGGCCGTTGAGCGAAAGGTCGCTCCCCGGCATGTCCCTGTGATCTCGCGTGCTTGGTTTTTCGTCGATCAGTTGCCATATTGTGCGTCCGGACACTGACGAAATATTCGTCATGCCGGATGTGCCATGGAACTGGAAGGAACATTCCCCGATGAGGCGATCGCCGCGCAGATCCATTGGATACGCGGGCAGAAGGTGATGCTTGCCCACGATCTGGCAAGGTTGTATGGCACACCCACCAAGCGGTTGAATGAGCAGGTGAAACGCAATGCGGACCGCTTTCCGGAGGACTTCATGTTCCCGCTCACGGAAGAGGAGTGGAGCAACTTGAGGTCGCAATTTGCGACCTCAAGTTCGTGGGGCGGCCGGCGCTCGCCTCCCTATGCATTTACCGAGCACGGCGTGCTGATGCTTTCCAGCGTGCTCAATAGCGAACGGGCCATTGCGGTGAATATCCGCATCGTGCGGGTCTTCGTGCGGTTGAACCGCTTGTTGCAGAACGACCTGGAGCTGCAGCTGCGCCTGGAGCGGATGGAAGGCCGCCAGGATGCACAGGAGGCGGCCATGCATGAGCTGTTCGAGGCCGTGAAACAGTTGATGGAAAAGCCCACGCGAGATCGCATGCGCATCGGCTTCCGCGGTGGCGATCCCGTTTGATGCATCTTTGGAGTAATGAGCGACACCCGGATACGATCCCATTTCACCGAAGCGGCCGATGTGCTTCAGCGCTTCGTGGCCGATCCCGCCAACCTGGCCGCTGTGGAGCAGGCCGCGGCCTTCATGAGCTATTGCCTGAAACAGGGCGCCAAGGTGATCAGCTGCGGCAATGGCGGAAGCATGTGCGATGCCATGCACTTTGCCGAAGAGCTCACTGGCCGTTACCGCGATGATCGCGAACCCATTGCGGCCATCAGCATCAGCGACCCCAGCCACCTTACTTGCGTGGGCAACGACCACGGTTTCGAACAGGTGTTCGCGCGTTTCGTGCAGGCCCACGGACGTGAGGGTGATGTGCTGCTCGCCATCAGTACCAGCGGCAACAGTCCCAATGTGCTCCGTGCCGCCGAGGTGGCACGCGCCAAGCAGATGCACGTGATCGGTCTTACCGGCAAGGATGGCGGCAAACTCGCCGACCTATGTACCGTGGAGGTGAGGGTCCCGCATCATGGCTATGCAGACCGTGTGCAGGAGGTGCACATAAAGATCATTCACGCCTTCATCGATCACATCGAACGTGCCATGGCCGAACCGGCGCGCAAGGATCGGTACTGAACCGAAGGCATCTGATCTACCGGACATGGACAGGAATGCACGACAATTTTCGAACAGGTGGATCTATTCACGTTCATGTGCGTCCATTCACGGTTCATCATACCTCAGATCCATGGTTCGAACAGCCGTAAAGCGTAATTGATCAATGCTTGTCAAGGTTTACGGAGCCGCCGTCTTCGGCATCAATGCGACCATCGTTACCGCCGAGGTGAACGTGGAGACCGGCGCCTATTTCTTTCTGGTGGGCTTGCCGGACAGCGCTGTGAAAGAGAGCCAGCAACGCATGGATGCCGCCCTGCGCAACAACGGCCTCTATGCTCCGCGCGGCAAGGGGGTCACCATCAACCTGGCACCTGCGGATATCCGCAAGGAAGGCACCGCCTATGATCTACCTCTGGCCGTTGGACTGCTGGCCGCCACCGATCAGGTGCCTGCCGAAATGCTGGAGCGCTACCTAGTGATGGGCGAGCTCTCTCTCGATGGCGGCGTGCGGCCCATCAAAGGTGCGCTGCCCATCGCCATCGAGGCCAAGAAGGCCGGGTTCGAAGGCGTGATCCTGCCTGCCGCCAATGCTCGCGAGGCCGCCATTGTTCACGGACTCACCATCTATGGTGTGGAGCACCTGCGCGAAGTGGTGGACCTGCTAAAGGGCCAGCCTACCGTGCAGCCCACCGTGGTGGACATTGCCGCCGAGTTCGCCAACAGCAGCCAGAGCTATCCGGTGGACATTGCCGATGTGAAGGGGCAGGAGAACATCAAACGCGCCTTCGAGATCGCTGCGGCCGGTGGGCACAACATCATCCTCATCGGTCCGCCCGGCGCCGGCAAGACCATGCTGGCCAAACGCCTGCCTACCATCCTGCCGCCGCTCACCATCGACGAAGCGTTGGAGACCACCAAGATCCACAGCGTGGCCGGCAAGCTGCGCAAGGAGGACAGCCTGCTCAGTGTGCGTCCGTATCGCAGCCCGCATCATACCATCAGCGATGTGGCGCTCGTGGGTGGCGGCTCCTTCCCGCAACCCGGCGAGATCAGTCTGGCGCACAACGGCGTGCTCTTCCTCGATGAACTGCCCGAGTTCAAACGGCAGGTGCTGGAAGTGCTGCGCCAACCCTTGGAGGACCGCCTGGTCACCATCAGTCGCGCGCGCTTCACAGTGGAGTATCCGGCCAGCTTCATGCTGGTGGCCGCCATGAACCCATGCCCCTGCGGGTATTACAACCATCCCGATAAGGAGTGCGTGTGCGCCCCGGGTGTGGTGCAGAAGTACCTCAACAAGGTGAGCGGTCCGTTGCTCGATCGCATCGACATTCACATTGAAGTGACGCCTGTGCCCTTCAGTGAACTGAGCGCCGAACGGCCCAATGAACGCAGTGCCGACATGCGTGAACGCGTAATGGCAGCGCGGCGTGTGCAACAGGAGCGCTACGCCGGACGCAATATCCACAGCAATGCCCAGATCGGCAGCAAGGAGCTGCGCGAGATCTGCCGCATCGATGCCACCGGCAAGGCCTTGCTTGAGAAGGCCATGGACCGCCTTGGCCTCAGCGCACGGGCCTACGATCGCATCCTCAAGGTCGCACGCACCATCGCTGACCTGGCCGGTAGTCCCGACATCCGCACCGAGCATCTGGCCGAGGCCATCCAGTACCGCAGTCTGGACCGCGAAGGCTGGGCCGCATAGCACCCGGTGTAACCCGGCGGAAGGGGGCTGCGTATCACGGGCCGAACCCACTTACGCCAACGGCACCGTGAAGCACTTCGTATTCCCTGCAACACTGTTCCTGAGCCTGTTCGGCAGCGCGATCTGCGCCAACGCGCAGGACCAGCCCGCCGAGCGTCAGTATTTGAGCGAAGTGCTCGCGCTCACCACCAAGAAGAACGCCGCCTATTACCGCACTGCCACCGGCAAGGAGGGCGAGCTGTATGTGGCCAGGACCTTCACCATGGATGGTCGCGTGAAGGCCGAAGGCACCTATGCCGATGTCGCACTGACCGTTGAGCATGGCCAGTTCACATTTTACCATCCCAATGGGAAAGTGGAAAGCCAGGGCCAGTTCGTCATGGGCCTCAAGGCTGGTGTCTGGCAACGGTTCGATCAGTGGGGGCGCCCATTGGCCGAGAAGGTCTACGACCCCGAGGCCTTGGCCAACATCGTATACACCCGCGCCCAGACCATGCCTGAGTTCCCAGGTGGCGAAAAGGCCTTGGTGCGTGTGATCCAGGACAAAGTGAAGGCGCCCGAAGGCCGTCCGTTCAAAGGCCAGGTAATGGCCAGCTTCATTGTGGAGAAGAGCGGTGAGCTTACCGAAGTGAAGGTGGTCGATGGTGCCGACGAGCAGCTCGGTCGCGAGGTGGTGCAGGCCATCAAGGCCACCTCACCATGGACACCCGGCGAAGAGCGCGGTGTTCCTGTGCGTGTGCAAGTGCGCCTGCCCGTCCAGTTCTAGAACCCAACTACATACACCATAAAGCCGAAGGCCCTTGAGCGATCAAGGGCCTTCGGTGTCATTGTAGAGAATGGTGAGGTGCTTAGGCGTCCTTGCCGTGGCACTGCTTGTACTTCTTGCCACTGCCGCAGGGGCAAGGGTCGTTGCGGCCAGGGGCTTTTTCAACACGCACGGGCGCCACGGGCTGGCGTGG
>CAZQFG010000220.1:0-4939 GCA_964592515.1 uncultured Chryseobacterium sp.
TCGTTGAGGGCGATGAAGCGGTCGTTGCGGAAGGTGCGCACCCAGCCGGCCACGGTAACGGTGGTGTTGGTGAGGGCGGTGTCGTCGAGGACGTGTTTGATGGAGGTCATGGATCGGATGATCTGGGGGTCGGACGATGAGCCATTGAGAACTGTTGCTTCCGACCGGACCGGCCGCAAAGGAACGAAGGCCGACGCAGCCTGCGATGCACTTCCGCCCGGCTTGTTGAGGGGTGAGCGGTGGGGAATTGTGATAAACGGCGGAAACAAAAGCACCTGCGGAATGTTTCCGTTGTGTTCTATCGCTCTACATTTGCGCCCCGATATGGAACAACGCGAGCAACAGATCATTGATCAGTCGGCCAAGGTGTTCATGCGCCTGGGTATTCGCAGTGTGAACATGGACGACATCGCCCAGCACTTGCGCATCAGCAAGAAGACCCTGTACCAATATGTAAAGGACAAGAACGAGCTTGTGCTGCGCATTGTGAAGCACATCACCGATACGCACCGGGATTGCATCCTGGGCATCTGTCAGAGCGGGCATATCGCCATCGACGAGAGCTTCGAGATAACCCGGTTCGTGGCCGAGCAAGTAGGACAGGTACATCCCTCGGTGCACTTCGATCTACAGAAATACCACCCCGAGGCGTGGGACCTGCTGCAGAGCACGGAGCGGGCCGATATCTATCGCTGTATCTCAGAGAACCTGCGAAAGGGAATGGCCGAAGGGCTTTATCGCGACGACCTGAACGTGGATGTCATTGCACGCATCTACATCTCCCGGTTCGATGTCACGTTCGACGGTGAGCTATTCCCCACGGACAAGTACCGATTTGAGGAGGTCATCTGGGAGATGTTCCGCTACCACATCCGGGGTATCGCCAGCGACAAGGGCGTGAAGTACCTGATGAAGAAGGTCCAAAAAGAACGAAACACCACGTCGGGAGGACCGGCGACCAAACGATGAGCAGTCGAACCATTCTCTTGGGCATCCTGGCCTTCGCGGCCGGCGCGTCCATGGCACAGGGGCCACTCACCCTGACCCTTCAGCAGGCCATGAACTTGGCCGCCAAGCAGGCCTATGCCGTGCAGGCCAGCGAGCTGGAGGCGGAGAAGGCACGGTCCAAGGTGAAGGAGATCACCGCGCTGGGCCTGCCGCAGGTGGAGGGCACGGCCAGCTTGAACAACTACATCAAGGTGCCCACGAGCGTGGTACCCAACTTCTTCGACCCCTCGGCCGGCCTGCTCGAAGTGCAGTTCGGCGTGCCTTGGAGCACCACCGGAGCGCTCGCGCTCAACCAGCTCATCTTCGACGGCAGTTACTTGGTGGGCCTGGAGGCCTCCAAGGAGCTGCGCGTGCGCAGTGAACAGGAGCTGGAGCGTACATCGGCTGATGCGCGTTACCAAGCGGCCAAGGGCTACCTCGGTGTGCTGGCGGCGCGCGAAGGTGCCCGGCTATCGGCAGAGAGCGTACCCATCCTGGAGAAGAGCCTGGTCGAGGCCGAGGCCATGACCGCACAGGGTTTCATGGAGGCCACCGATGTGGACCGGTTGAGCATTGCGCTGGCCAGTGCCCGTGATCGCGCAAGGAGCTTCGCACAGCAGGAGCGCGTGGCCCTGGCTTTTCTGCGGCTCGTCCTCGGCGTGCCGGAGGGCACACCGGTGGAGCTGACCGATCGGTTGGAGACCCTGTTGAACGACCCGGCCGAGGTGGCCCTGGCCGAGGCGCCGCTGGACATGTCGAGACATATCGAGCACCAGCTGGCCAACACCTTCGTGCGGTTGCAGACCCTCGACGTGAAGAACCAGAGGAGCAACTACTTGCCAAAGCTCTACGGCTTCTTCAACACTCAGGCACAGTCCTTCGGGCAGAACGGTCCATGGGAGACCGATTGGTTCCCGGCCACGCTTTGGGGGGCCCAGTTGCAGGTGCCCATCTTCAGCAGCGGCCTGCGCAGCAACCGGGTTAAGCAGGCCCAGCTCGCCCTGAGGCAGACCGAGGTGAACCTTACCGCCACTGAGCAGCGGCTGCTGGCCGAGGCGGCCGAGCGGAGCGAGAAGGCCCGCACGGCGCTGGAGACCTACACGACCGAGCGCCAGAACCTCGACCTGGCGCGGCGCATCTTCGACCGCACAAGCATCAAGTTCACCAACGGCCTGGCCAGCAGCTTCGAGCTCAACCAGGACCAGACCCAGTACCTCACCGCCCAGCAGATGTACATCAACGCCTTGGTGAACCTCGCCCTGGCACGTACCGACCTCCGAAAGGCCCTCGACCTGTATTGAACCTACCGCACACCGATACCGTGATGAAGAACACATTCATTCTGTTGCTCGCCACCGCCCTGTTCGTGGCCTGTGGAAGCGCCGATACCAGCGACCTGGGCCGCAAGCGCCAGGAACTTGACAGCCTGAAGGCCGCCTACAAGGCATTGGGTGAGCACATCAAGGAAGTGGATACCTGGATCGCCGAGCACGACACCACCGTTCGTCGGAACCTCGCCTCCGTCACCACCCTCGCGCTTTCACCCAGCCGCTTCGAGCACTTTGTCCAGGTGCATGGCCATGTGAAGGCCGACAAGAGCGCCGACCTCTACAGCATGGGCGGCCGTGTGCGCCGCATCCTGGTCAAGGAAGGGGACCGGGTGCGCAAGGGCGATCTCCTCCTCGATCTGGACAACGATGCCATCGAGAAGCAGGTGGCCCAGGCCGAGGCCGGCTACGATCTGGCCAAGGAGGTCTTCGAGAAGCAGGAGCGCCTCTGGAAGCAGCAGATCGGCAGTGAGGTGCAGTACCTCCAGGCCAAGAGCAACAAGGAGCAGGCGGAGGCCGCGCTGGCCGCCATGCGTGAGCAATATCGCCTGAGCCGCATCACCGCACCATTCGATGGCACAGTGGACGAGGTGATGGTGACCGTGGGCCAGATGACCGCCCCGCAGCTGCCTGTGGCCCGCGTGGTGGATCTCACCGGTGCGAGCCTCGAGGCCGATGTGCCGGAAAGCTACCTCCAGCGGGTGAAGGTGGGCGACCCCGTCCTGGTGGAGTTCCCCTCGCTGGGCGATTCCGTGAAGGCCACTCTGTCCAACGTCAGCAGGTTCATCGACCCGGCGAACCGCACCTTCAAGGTCACTCTGCGCGTACCTAATGGCGAGACCTATGTCCGCCCCAATCTGCTGAGCGTGGTGCACATCCGCGATGTGGTGCAGGACAGCGCCATCGTGGTGCCCAGCCGCTGCATCCAGGAGGATGTGGAGGGCCGCAGCTACGTGTTCGTGCTCGACGCCGATGCGGAGAAGCGTCCCATCACCCGAAAGGTGCTTGTGGATCGCGTCATGGATTACAAGGGAACAACCCTGCTGGCCCCCGGCACGGGGCTCACCGGGACAGAGACCCTGGTCGATGAAGGGGCCAAGAGCGTGGGCGACAAGCAGCAGGTGAAGGTGACCACCCTTTGAGATGAGAACGGACCGCCACGTCACGACGAGCACCAGAGTCACGCTGAGCAGCGTTGCCATTGCGTGCGCTGTGTCGTTGCGGTGAACAAGAACAGAACGATGGACCACAACAGCATCGAGAACGAGGCCTACGGTGAAGGCCAGGGCAGGCAGTTCGCCATCACCAGCTGGGCGGTGAAGAACCGCACCACCGTGATGGTGATCAGCGTGCTCATCGCCGTCTTCGGCATGTACTCCTATTCGGCCATGCCGAAGGAGAGCTTCCCGGAGGTGGTGACGCCGGAGATCTATGTCGCCGTACCGTACAACAGCAGCTCGGTGATCGACATCGAGAAGCTCATCACCAAACCGCTCGAGAAGGAGATCAACACCATCACCGGGGTGGAGGAGATCAACAGCACGAGCGTGCCCAACTTCAGCACGATCCAGGTGAAGTTCAACTACAACGTGACGCCCACCGAGGCGCTGCGGAAGGTGAAGGACGCCGTGGACAAGGCCAAGAGCGATGCCGACTTCCCCAAGGACCTGCCCGCCGAGCCGAACATCTTCGAGATGAACTTCTCGGAGATGATGCCGGTGATGAACATCAACCTCAGTGGCGACTACAGCATCGACCAGCTGCACCACTATGGCAAGATCTTGGAGGACCGCATCGAGGGCCTGCCCGAGATCAACAAGGTGGATATCCGCGGTGTGCCCGAGAAGGAGGTGAAGGTGAGCATCGACCTCAACAAGATGGAGGCCCTGAAGCTCAACTTCGGCGATGTGGCGATGGCGCTCCAGACGGAGAACCTCACCATGAGCGGGGGCGAGGTGCTCACCGATGGCATGCGGCGTGCCGTGCGCGTGATCGGTGAGTTCGCCGACATGGAGATGATCCGTGACATCGTGGTGAAAAACGAGTTCCAGAAGGAGGTGCGCCTGCGGGACATCGCCACGGTGGAGTTCGACTATAAGGAGGCCGACAGCTACGCCCGCGAGTACGGAAAGCCCGTTGTGATGCTGGACGTGATCAAGCGCGCCGGGGAGAACCTCATCATCGCCAGCGACAAGATCAACGGGATCCTGGAGGAGACCCGCGGCACGGTGATCCCGGAGGACGTCACCATCACCATCACTGGCGACCAGAGCGAGGACACCCGCGTGCAGGTGGACGAGCTCTTCAACCACATCATCTTCGGCGTGATCCTGGTAGTGGGCACCCTGCTCTTCTTCTTGGGCCTGCGCAACGCGCTCTTCGTGGGCCTTGCGATACCGATGTCGATGTTCATCAGCTTCATCGTCCTCAATGCGTTCGGCGTCACGCTGAACATCATGGTGCTCTTCTCGCTCATCCTGGCGCTGGGCCGCCTGGTGGATGACGGCATCGTGATCGTGGAGAACATCTACCGGCACATGAGCAACGGCACGCCGGCCATGGAGGCCACGCGGAAGGCCGTGGGCGAGGTGACGCTGCCCATCGTGGCCGCCACCACCGCCACG
>CAZQFG010000221.1:0-4931 GCA_964592515.1 uncultured Chryseobacterium sp.
TGGCAGCGAGACCCTGGCCGAGGCGGTCCGTGAGGCCCGTGAGGACAGCAGCATCAAGGCCATTGTGCTCCGCGTGAACTCGCCGGGCGGCAGTGGCCTTGCCAGCGAAGTGATCTGGCGCGAAGTGAAACTGGCCACCGGCGTAAAACCCGTGGTGGTGAGCATGGGCGATGTGGCCGCATCGGGTGGCTACTACATCGCCGCCCCTGCCAACAAGATCTTCGCAGAGCCCACGACCATCACCGGCTCCATTGGCGTGTTCGGCATCATCCCGAACATGAAAGGCTTCTTCAATAACAAGCTCGGCCTCACCTTCGATGTGGAGAAGACCCACACCTATGCCGACATGCTCACCGTGAGCCGTCCGCTGACCCCGGCCGAAAAACAGATCTTCCAACAGATGGTGGACGAGTTCTACGATGGGTTCAAGGAGCGTGTGGCCGAGGGGCGCAAGCTGACACTGGCCCAAGTGGACAGCGTGGGCCGAGGCCGCGTATGGACCGGTACTGACGCCAAGAAGATCGGCCTGGTGGATGAGCTCGGAGGCTTGGAGGATGCCGTGAAGGCGGCTGCCGACATGGCCGGCCTGGTGGACTACAAAGCCGTGGAGCTTCCGGAGCAAAAAGACCTGTTCCAACAGATCATGGAAGACCTGAACAGCCAAGCCCGTGCCTGGGTGACCACCCAATGGCTCGGGGAGGACGCCCAGCTCTTGGAGCAATACCGCCTTATCCGCGAAGTAAAGGGACAGGTCGGGATCCAGGCCCGCATGCCCTTCGACCTGATGGTGCAGTAAGGGAACAGACATACAAGAACCACGAAGGGCCCCGGATCTCTCCGGGGCCCTTCGCTTGCCCTAACGATCAGTTCACTGACCAAAACCTGCCCTTGGTACGGGGCTGTTACCGCCAGGGTTACGCCGACCGGAGAAAAAGATCATTCCACCTCCACATGGACGCCGCTCTGATTGCGCACGTTCAGCACGCGGCCATCCTCCCAGATCAGGTATTGGCCCTTGATGCCCATGAGCCGTCCGGAGACCTCGGGCGACTTTTCGAACGAAACGCTGGTGACCTTGGGCGGATAGGCCAATACTGGGAAATCAAGGACCTGGGCCTGCTCATCGCGCAGTAGATGCTCCGCCAAGTCATCGCGCAAGGTGGTGAGCGCATGCGTACGAGCGGTGTAGAGCGCATCCACATCGGGCTGAACGTGTTTCAGCATGGCCCGCCAGTTGGTCTTATCGGCGAACAGCCGCTTGAGGTCCACCTCGATGAGACCGGCCAATTGCCTGTATGGAACCCGCGCAATGACCAATGCTGACACCGCCCCCTGATCGATCCAGCGCACCGGCACTTGCGTACTTCGCGTAACGCCCACCTTCACATTACCCGTGTAGCTCAGGTAAACCACATGTTCCGAAAAGTGGTGTTCACGCTCCCACTCCGGATCGCGACCCTCGCCCAAATGAGCCCTGCACAGTTCGGGGCGCACGATGCACTCGGCGGCTTCCGGGGCATTCTGCAGGCACGGGTAGCAGAACCCTTGGCCGAACAGCTTCTTCACGCGACGTCCGCAGCTTACACAACTGAGCACACCCGTGGCTCGCATGGAAAATGGACCGCCGATGTATGGCGCAAGGTCCAATGGCCCACCGGCCAAGGGCAATGCATAGTGCACCTGTTCGACCTCCCCATGGGCTTCGAGGCCCGCCAACATCTTCCGCAGAGGTGATCCGTCGCTCATATCTGGCTGTGCGTATATTTTGGGCTGAAGATAGCCGGCCCCATCTTCGCGGTCCCACACCATGCCCGTCAACGCGCTCTTCTCCTTTCTGATCAAAAAGCGGCTACAGCAGATCGACCTGTTCCGAGACAACCCGGGCATGGCGCAGCTGGAGGTATTCCACTCACTGATACAAGCCGCGCGCTACACCGAATGGGGGCGCAAGCATGGCTACGAGACCATACAGGACCCCGATGCGTTCCGTGCTCGCGTGCCGTTGCAGGACTATGAGGATGTGAAGCACTACGTGGCCCGCCTGCGCAAAGGGGAACAAAACCTGCTTTGGCCTACGGACATCCGCTGGTTCGCCAAGAGCAGCGGCACCACCAGCGACCGCAGCAAGTTCATCCCCGTGAGCCGGGAGGCACTGGAAAGCTGTCATTACAAGGGCGGCAAGGACCTCATCGCGCTGCATTACCAGCAGTTCCCCGAAAGCAAGTTGTACCAAGGCATGAGCCTTGTGGTGGGTGGCAGCAGCAATATTGAGCATCTGCGCAGCGATGCGTACAGCGGTGACCTCTCGGCCATCATTATCCGCAACCTGCCCATTTGGGTGGAAGTACGCCGCACACCGGTGATCGAAACGGCCCTGTTGGACAACTGGGAAGTGAAGATCGAGAAGATGGCGCGCGAGACCATGCGTGAGGATGTGCGCTGTATAGCCGGTGTGCCCTCATGGACCTTGGTCCTGTTGAAGCGGATCCTGGAGATCACCGGGAAGCGGAACATCCTTGAAGTATGGCCCAACCTGGAGCTGTTCATGCATGGTGGGGTGAGCTTCAGGCCTTACCGCGCACAGTTCGAGGCGCTGATCCCCTCGCCCACCATGAACTATCTGGAGAGCTACAATGCCTCCGAAGGGTTTTTCGCGGTGCAGGACCGCCGTAACGCCGACGACATGCTATTGATGCTGGACTACGGCATCTTCTACGAGTTCTTACCGTTGGACGAACTAGGCAAACCCACGCGGCGCACGCTACTGCTGCATGAGGTGGAACAGGACCAACAGTATGCGCTGGTGATCAGCACGAACGGGGGGCTCTGGCGCTACATGCCTGGCGACACTGTGCGTTTCACCAGTGTCAAACCCTACCGAGTGCAGGTGAGCGGACGTACAAAGAGCTTCATCAATGCTTTCGGCGAGGAACTGATCGTGGACAATGCTGACCGCGGCATGGAGGCCGCCTGCCGGGAAACCGACGCCCTGGTCAGCGAGTACACCGCCGCACCGATCTACATGGATGAACAAGCGCTAGGTGGTCATGAATGGGTGGTGGAGTTCGAACGGAAACCAAACGATATGGCCCGGTTCGTGCAGGTGCTGGACAACACCATGCGCCAGCTGAACTCCGACTACGATGCCAAACGCCGAAGCGACATGGCGTTGCGCGCGCCCTTGGTGCATGTGGTGGAGAAAGGCTCCTTCCACAATTGGCTGAAGGGCCGAGGCAAGCTGGGCGGACAGAACAAGGTACCACGCCTGTGCAACGATCGAACGTTCGTGGAATCGCTATTGCAAATGGAGAACGCATGAGGTCGGCGGCCCTTATAGCGACGCTTCTGCTGGCCCATTGCGCATGGGCCCAGGAACCGCTGGCACAGCATGTGATACCTGTGACCGCGGACCTATTTACCACGGATGACCTCGGCAACGTATATGTTCTGCATGGCGATGTGCTGGAGCTGTACGACCAACATGGAAAGCGAGGGCTTGCCAACAGCACCAAGACCTTCGGCCGCATAGCCAGCATTGATGCGTTCTACTCGCTGAAGCCGATGGTGTTCTCGCGGGAACAGGGCGTGCTCGCCTTGCTGGACAATACCCTGAGCCTGCAGGGAAGCATCATTGAACTGCCGCGCCAGGGCTATCCGCAGGTCACGGTGGTGTGTATGAGCGTGCAGAACAGCTTCTGGTTCTTCGATGAACGCGAACTGGCCTTGATCCGAACGGACCGCCAACTGCGGCAATTGGCCAACACCGGGCGACTCGACCAATTATTGGGCCTCACACCGAAGCCCAACGCAATGCAGGAGCACGATAGCCGCCTGTACGTGAACGACCCGCAGAACGGCATCCTGGTGTTCGACCTCTTCGGCACCTACATGAAGACGATCCCCATCAAAAATGCCGAGAGCTTCGAGGTACGTGGACGTGCCTTGTTCTTTTTTGCCGGAGGTCGATTGCAGCTCTACGACATGCGCTCCTTTGAAGTGCTGGATGTACCGCTGCCCTTTGTTCCTGAAGGGACCGTGCTCGATGCGCGTGTGGAGCGTGGCCACATCTACCTGCGCCTTCAGGACCGTATCATCATCCAGGAACTGGCGCAGCCCTGAACCGGGGTACGACTTATCCACATCAGTCCACGCGTGGCGGGGTGCGGATATCTTCGCGGTCCGCGTACAGACAACGTTCCCATCATGCACATCGCGATCGCAGGCAATATCGGCTCCGGAAAGACCACCCTCACCCAGCTACTGGCCAAACACTACAAGTGGGACCAATTGCAGGAGGCTGTGGACAACAACCCCTACCTGTTCGACTTCTACAAGGACATGCAGCGGTGGAGCTTCAACCTGCAGATCTTCTTCCTCAATAGCCGCTTCGAGCAGTTGCTGGAGATCCGCTCGAGCGGCCGCAATGTGATCCAGGACCGCACCATCTACGAGGACGCCTTCATCTTCGCCCCCAACCTGCATGCCATGGGGCTGATGACAACTCGTGATTTCGAGAACTACTTCCGCTTGTTCCAGAACATGGACAACGCGATCACCCCACCCGACCTGCTGATCTACCTGCAGGCGCCGGTGGACAAGTTGGTGAAGCAGATCAGCGAGCGTGGACGTGAATACGAGAACTCCATCAGCATCGATTACCTCAAGCGCCTGAACGAGCGCTATGAGGCGTGGATCCAGACCTACGACAAAGGCAAGCTGTTGGTGATCGATGTGGAGGACAACCGGTTCCACACCGACCCTGAGGACCTGGGTCGCATCATCTCGAAGATCGATGCCGAGATCCACGGCCTGTTCCCGATGGAACCTGCAAGCAAGCCCGCCGTCAAGAGCGCACCAAAGGCTCCCGTGAAGCCTGCTGCGAAGGAAGCGCCCAAGAAGGCCGCTGCGAAGAGCGTCGCGAAGAAGCGCTG
>CAZQFG010000222.1:0-4902 GCA_964592515.1 uncultured Chryseobacterium sp.
GGTATTGATGGAGGTGTGCTGTTCCAGCGTTCCGCAACTCCCATCGAATTGCCCGAGAGCTGGCGCGAAGTAGCGAGTCAACGCGGTATTGTGCGCATTGCCCGTGATGATCGCCAATATGTGGTGGTGGATCGCCCCGAGACCGTGCAAGCTGGGATCCGCTACACCATGACCTCTGCCATCGATAGGAACGGGTTGGCATCAATGGCCATGCTGAGGCGTTGGGTCATCGGTTCAGGTATTGTTGCGCTATTGCTGACCGCCCTGCTTTCGTGGGCTTATGCGACTTGGGCACTCGCGCCCATACGTGAGCTGGTCTATCAACTTGGGAATATGGAGCGACCATCGGAACGGCTCACGGTGGGTAACATGAGGACTCCGGATGAGCTGGACGAAGTGGCGATCGCCTTCAATGGGCTGTTGGTCCGCCTTGATGAGGCCTTCGAGGTACAGCGCTCCTTCATGGCAACAGCCTCACACGAGTTGCGCACACCACTTACTGTCGTGCGGGGTGAACTACATCTCGCCAAAGGTCTTCTCCAGCCGAACGACCCGGCAGAACGTCATCTGCACGCTGTGGAAGAGCAGGCTGTGCACATGCAGGACCTGTTGGACCAATTGCTGTGGTTGGCCCGCAGTCAGGTGGCCACAACAACCTTGCTTCGGGACCGTGTGAGGTTGGACGAGGTCGCAGAAAGGGCCATGGAGCGCTGTGGTATGCGATATCCACATGTGCCTATCCGTTTTGAACTGGTTGTTGCGGATGACGTGCACGAGCCGGTGATCATGGGTAGTTCGGTACTGCTCACTGCCGCGGTGTACAACCTTCTCTCGAATGCAGCCAAGTATGGGGCCGGTGCTCCCGTAACGCTGGGTCTCGAGGTCGGTACTTCGAACGCATCATTTAAGGTGACCGATAAGGGACCCGGTATGCATCCCGAAACCTTGCAACGTGCAAAGGAGATGTTCTACAGGGCAGCGGATGCCGCTCCCTTGGAAGGTCACGGGATCGGGCTTACGCTTGTTGATCGGATCGTTAGGGTCCATGGTGGACGGGTTGCGATCAGGTCCGAGGTAGGGGTTGGTACTTCAGTGGTGCTGGAACTTCCGCTGTCCGTGTGATCCAACGGGCGGTTTAATCCCATGTTAATGCCGCCTGTGCGGCGCTTTGGCACTTTTGTACCATGGATATCCACGAAGCCGGGACCAAGGAACATGGCAGCTCGAGCGCTGGATCTGAGCGTGCGGCATTCGATGTGGAGCACGTCCTTCACGAGCTCCGGCATTACTTGCCCGCACAGGCACCGCTGAAGGACTTCATTCATCACAATACCCTGCACGCATTCCAGCAGGAGAAGTTCACCGAGGCGCTGCATCGTGCATCCCGTTTGTTCGGATATAAGACCACGCTAACGGTCAACGAGTATCGTAAGCTCCATATCGATGGTCGCATTCGGAGCGAGGTGCTGCAACGCGTGGTGCTTGAGCGGAAAGGCGATGCTAATGCCAGCGAGTGGCTGGGCCGAATGCTCGGCAAGAAGTACAATAGTTCCATTGATGCGCGTATCGGCAGGCTTCGCGGCCACTGGAAACGTGACCGTCGCATCGACATGGATGCCGTCGTGCATACCACCTTGTTCCGGGTGCTGAACAGCTACTTGGACCAAGGCATCGCCATCTGGAACTTCCCCGTATGGAACAAGGGCTTCCTTTCCTCCATTCGCGAACTGCAGCGGCATTCTTGGTCCGGCTTCATCAATGGGCGGCGGGCCGTGCACCTATTGATGGACGAACGGACCTCGATCCAGCAATTGCTCGGCATACTGGTCGGCGATGAGTCCTTGTATGAGCAATATCTCTTCGATCAGCAATTCGCCCACCAGGGATGGTCCGGCCTCGTTGCCGTGATCGAATCGGACCCCGGTTCGCTGTTGGATAAGCGGGCCATTTCCCTGCGCGAACTGATCATGTTCGAGCTCCTTCTGGAGATCGATGCGCTTGATCGTGAATTCCCCAAGGGATGGGAGCCGTTGGCCACGGGAATGCGGCACCGACCGACACCGTTGTTCGCACCACTGATACCTTATGAGGTGGACGAAGTTCGATCGCTTTGGCAAGAGGCGTTCGAATGGACGTACTACGATGAGGTCCTTGCAGGAATGGTACAGAACGCTAGTGCAAGAACGAGCAAAGGCCTGGTGTCGGTTCAAGGACTGTTCTGTATCGATGATCGCGAGTGTTCGATCCGCCGTCATCTCGAACATGCACACCCTGGTTTCCGGACATATGGTACACCCGGCCATTTCGGGGTCGAGTTCTATTATCGACCGGAGCATGGACGCTTCAATACCAAGGTCTGTCCCGCTCCGATCACGCCACGGTTCCTGGTGAAGGAAGTGGATAAGCGGACCCGGATCAAGAAGGACGCGCACTTTGGCAAACACAGCCATGGTCTGGTGGGTGGGTGGATCGTATCACAGACCTTGGGATTCTGGTCCGCACTGAAACTGTTCATCAGTATTTTCCGTCCTTCAACAAGCCCAGGCACTTCCGAAGCCTTCCAGCACATGGATCACTTGGCTTCGCTCACGGTTGAGAATGTGGACACGGATCACCGCGAGGATGGACTGCAGGTGGGCTTCACGGTGTCCGAAATGGCAAGCCGTGTTGAAGCGGTGCTTAAAGGCATCGGACTGGTCTCTGAGTTCGCACCCCTGGTCTATGTTGTAGGTCACGGTGCCAGCAGTGTGAACAACCCACACTACGCAGCCTATGATTGCGGGGCGTGTTCCGGTAGGCCTGGTTCAGTGAACGCCAGGGTTTTTTCCACAATGGCGAACCACAAGGAGGTCCGTGCCATCCTTCGTGAGAAAGGGGTCGACATCCCAGCAGGCACCCGTTTTGTCGCTGGTCTGCACGATACCACGCGGGATGAGATCGTCTTTTACGATGAGGCGTTGTTGACCGATGAACAGCGGGTATTGCATGGCCGTCACGTGGAAGTGTTCCATACTGCCCTCAAGGCCAATGCACATGAACGGGCCCGTCGTTTCGACACCGTTGCCATGCAAGGGGCTGAAGAAGACATCCATGCGCAGATGCGTAGGCGTTCAGTATCCTTGTTCGAGCCGCGTCCGGAGTTGAATCATGCCACGAATGCGCTTTGTGTGGTAGGTCGAAGAGAGCTGACCCGCGGTCTCTTCCTGGACAGAAGGTCTTTTCTGAACAGCTACGATCATTCGGTCGACCCCATGGGAGAATTCCTGACAGGGATCTTGGGAGCGGCGGCGCCGGTCTGTGGCGGGATAAATCTGGAGTACTTCTTCTCGCGGATGGACAATCACAAGCTTGGCGCAGGAACGAAACTGCCGCACAATGTGATGGGTCTTGTTGGCGTCGCAAATGGTATTGAGGGCGATCTGCGTCCTGGTCTCCCGGTCCAGATGATCGAGGTGCATGACCCCGTGCGCTTGCTCATGATCGTTGAACAGGAGCCGGACCTGGTGCTTGATGTGATCCAGCGCGTGAAGGCCACATACGAGTGGTTCATCAATGAATGGGTGCATCTCATGGTTGTTCATCCCACTGATCGCTCCCTCTACCGATTCCGGGAAGGTCGGTTCGAACCCTACGTGCCTCATTACGGTCAGGTGGAGCGGGCGCGTGACCTATTTACTGTACTGAAGGGTTCGGTCGAGAACATGCCTGTGACCATCCTGGAGAACGCCTGAACCATGGAATACCTGCTCCCCATTTTCATTCTCCTACCGCTCGTAGGTTTCCTGCTCAGTCTTGTAATGCCTCGTAGACACGAGGTGGCTATTTCAATGACGGCGTACCTGACCGCCGGCATTCAGTTCTTCCTCATTCTCCTGTTCACCATCTGGTGGTCCATCAAGGGTTGGCCCAGCCTGAATGTGAAGGAAATGGTCGTTTACCGTAGCACTGGATATGAGTTCTTCATCGACCTGTACTATGATCGGGTATCGGCGGTCTATCTGCTCGTTGGGGCATTGCTCACGTTCATGATCACCATATACAGCCGCTATTACCTGCATCGCGAGAATGGCTTCAAGCGATTCTTCAATACGGTGCTTTTCTTCTTCACAGGCTTTGCGATCACCATCCTCGCAGGCAATTTCGAGACCCTGTTCATCGGCTGGGAGGTGCTCGGTGTCTCCTCCTTCCTGCTCATCGCCTTCTATCGCGAACGTTATCTTCCGGTGAAGAACGCGGTGAAGGTGTTCTCCATTTACCGCATTGGCGATATAGGCTTGATCCTCGCCATGTGGGCCAGCCATCACCTCTGGCACGAGAACATCACCTTCCACAAGCTCCATAATTACGAGTTGGTGCATCATCAGCTGGCGGATCACTCGGCCATTGGCATCTTCGTGTCGCTCTGCATTCTGGTGGCCGCCATGGCCAAGTCGGCCCAGTTGCCGTTCTCGTCGTGGTTGCCCCGTGCCATGGAAGGGCCCACACCTTCAAGCGCCATCTTCTATGGTTCCTTGTCGGTGCATATCGGTGTTTTCCTCCTGCTACGCACATTCCCGTTCTGGGAGCACCAGACCAGCGTTCGGGTCCTGATCGGTGCCGTGGGCCTGCTCACCAGTCTGATCGCTGCGCCGACAGCCCGCGTTCAGTCTTCCGTAAAGGCTCAGATCGCCTATTCGTCCATCGCACAGATCGGACTGATCTTCATTGAAGTGGCACTTGGCCTTGAGCTTTTGGCTCTCATTCATTTCGCTGGCAACGCCTTTCTGCGCACCTACCAGTTGCTGGTGTCCCCGTCGGTGGTCACCTACCTGATCCGGGAGCAGTTCTACCACTTCAAGCCACGTGCGCACACCTTCGAGGATTCGTTGCCCAAGCGGTTGGAGTATACCATGTACGTGCTCA
>CAZQFG010000223.1:0-4840 GCA_964592515.1 uncultured Chryseobacterium sp.
AAGAAATGGGATGCTATGAAGGTGCTCGCCGATAACGCAAGCAAGTTCCGGGCGCGCTAACCGCGACGACCAGCCCCGCTCGGGCGACGGCCACCTCCACTGCGGCGGTGGCCGTTGCCATTTCCGCCAACTGCCGGCCGACCCTTGGGGTCGTAGTTCGGTCCTCTGCGGATGGCTTCCGGCAAGGGCATCTTCTTCACTTCGTAGCCGATGAGCGATTCGATGCGGCCGAACTCGCGCATTTCCTTCTCGTTCACGAAGGTGATGGCGGTCCCTTTGCGCGAAGCCCTGGCCGTGCGACCTACACGGTGCACATAATCCTCGGGGTCGCGGGGCACATCGTAGTTGATCACCAGGTCGATGTCGTCGATGTCGATGCCGCGGCTCACCACATCGGTGGCCACCAGGATGCGCAATTTGCGGTTGCGGAAGGCGAGCATCACCTCCTCGCGCTCCGATTGCTCTAGATCGCTATGCATGCCCCGTGCATTGAACCCTTTCTTCTGCAGGTAACGGTTCAGGTTCTTCACTTCCACCTTGCGGCCGGCGAAGATCACGATGCTGGTGGCCTCGTTGGTGTTGAGGATGTGCTCCAGGATGGCGGCCTTCTGCATGTCGAAGATCACATAGGCCTGCTGGTCCACGCCCTCGGCGGGTTTGCTCAGGGCAATGGTGATCTCCACGGGATCATGCAGGATCCGCTTGCTCAGCTCGCGGATGGCGGGCGGCATGGTGGCGCTGAACATCAGGGTCTGGCGGTCCTTCGGAAGGAAGGTGATGATCCGGTTGATGTCGTCGATGAAGCCCATGTCCATCATGCGGTCCGCCTCATCGAGCACCAGGAACTCGATCCCTTTCAGTGGCACATAGCCCAGGTTCAAATGGCTCATCAGTTTGCCCGGGGTGGCGATCACCACTTCAACGCCTCCGGTCAATGCCTGCTTCTGCTGGTCGAAGCCGGCCCCATCGCTGCCACCGTAGAGCGGGATGGAGGTGATGGGGGTGAAGTACGCGATCGCCTGCATCTGCTGGTCGATCTGGAGCGCCAGTTCGCGGGTCGGCACCACCACCAAGGCGCGGATGGAACCTTCCTCCTTGGGCTTGTAGCCCGTGATCACATCGATGAGGGGCAGCAGGAAGGCCGCCGTTTTACCGGTGCCGGTCTGGGCGCAGGCAATGAGGTCCCGTCCTTCCAATGCGGCCGGTATGGCCTGTTGCTGAATGGGGGTGGGCTTGCGAATGTTCATCGCGTCGAGCCCTTCGAGCAGCTCGTCGCTGATACCTAATGATCTGAAATCCATGGAATGCGGGAGTGCGCGGCCGGTTGTGTTGCCGCGCTGATGGCTGGCGAAGATAGAAAGTAGCCAGCGGGGCGGTCAGGGGTGGAGGGCTATCGGTCCTTGGAGCGTGTGTCCGTGAGCGGTGCATGGCTTGGAATGCAGGCCGCAGATGGCGCAGATGGAACGCAGATTGAACGCGTGAAGCGGTTAGTGCCCGCCAAGCTCAGAATGGCATTATCTGCGCCCTCTGCGTCATCTGCGGCTACTCCTTGATCTTCGTTCTGCGGCCTGTACGCCTCGGTCAGGAGGCTGTACGCAGCTGCTTCAGCTCGGGTGCGAAGGTGAGGCTGAAGGTGGTGCCCGAGCCTTTCAGGATGTGCAGTTCGCCATTGAGCTGCTGGGCAAGCACACGCACCAGTTCGAGGCCGAAGGAGCTCCCGTTCAGGGTCTGTCGCTCTTCGATCCCACCGCCATCATCGCTGAAGAGCAGTTCGTGCCCATTGCCGGCCGGGCGCAGGACGATGGTGATCTGACCGGAGCGATCATTGCCGAACGCGTACTTGATGGAGTTCGTCATCAGCTCGTTCACCACGAGGCTCAGTGGCATCAGCGTCTCGGATGTTAGGTCGATGGCATCGGCCCTGACGCTCACGCTGATCCGATCATGTGCTCCGTAAGAGGCCAGGATGGTGCGGGACAGTTTCTCCAGGTATCCTTTCAATGGACCGACGTCGGTGCCCAAGGTGCGGTAGATGTGCTCGTGTACCTGGGCCATGGACCGTATGCGTCCGCGGGCCTCATCGAACAGGCGCTTCACGTTCTTATCGGTGTGCTGTCCGGCCTGCATGCCGAGCAGACTGTCCACCACCTGCAGGTTGTTCTTTACACGGTGGTGGATCTCCTTGATCACCAGTTCCTTCTCTTCTTCACTGATAAGCGATCGCGTAAGGCGCATGTTCTGCTGTTGCAGTTCCAGGTTCTTCGCTTCGATCTCGCTGCGCTGGCGGTTCACCACCTCGTTCTTCAGTTTCAACCGCCGCATGGTGCGGAGGGTGTGCCTGCTGATCAGGAACAAGGCCACCGATAGCAACAGCAACGCACCCGCAAGCACGAGCACGAGGTTGCTCCGGAACTGTTGCTTTACCAGTGTCTCCTGCTGTTGGGCGTTAAGCTCACGGAGCTCGGCATTGTCCTGCTCCTTGCTGTTCAGGTCGAACAGTCCCTGCATGCTGGCCAACTTAGCGGCCACTTGTGCTTGCTGAAGGGAATCGGTCCAATGGCGAAGCTGTTGCAAGTGCCCCAGCGCTTCCTCCCACTGTTGGCCGGCCATGGCTACTTGATAGCGGCATTCCCTGAGCTCCATCCGGTTCTGCCAGGTGTTCGCTTTGGATAACTGTTCGCTGGCCTGTGCGCAGGCTTCGGCCGCTTCGGCCGTTCTGCCCATCGCCAACAGGATGGATGTCCGTGCGAGCCGAAGGTCGAAGAGATCGTTCTCGGTAGCCACTCCGACCGATCCACGCTCGGCCTTCACCAATAGTGGCAGTGCATCGTTCGGTTGCCTTTTGGCCAGCAGTATCCGGGCCATCAGCAGGTGGGTCACCATTTCCTCCCGCGACCGCGAAATGGCGGCCATGCGGTCAAGCACCTGACGTCCGGTCCTCAGGGCCTCATCCAATTGACCATTCGCCATCAGCGCGGCCATCAGAACGTGTTCGTTCGCCACGATCCGTCGCGTGTCTTTTCCAGGCAGTTCCATGGCCACGGCCTTGCGAGCCTCTTCCACGGCTTTGTCGGTGCGGCCATTGTGCTGGTATGCCAGTGCAAGCTGGCGCAGGTTGTCGGATAGCGCGTTCACGCTTCCCATGGCCTCTGCCAGCTCCAATGAACGAAGCACCGACTGAAGATGCTCCGCGTAAAGTCCCATTTGGTCCTGTACGGTGGCCATCTCCATGAGAGCGCGGTACTCGGCGCCCATGTTCCCGGTGCTTTCCGCGTATCGCACAGCACGCTGGTAATGGATCAGTGCAGAGCCTGGGTCCGTAGCAAGATCACGCTCGGCAAGCTTCAACATGGCCTCCAAGCGTTCATCAACGGTGGCCTCGCTTCCCAGCCTGTAGTGCAAGCTGTCCTGCATGGACGAGGCGAACAGGCCGCCCTGCAAGAACAGGCAGCATACCCCGATCAAGTTGCGCAGGTTGGGTCCGATGATAGGCATGGCCGCCATCATACGCTGGTGCGTGCTCAGGGTTACAAAGCCTGCGTATGTTTGGCTCATGGGCATCGCGGTGGAGGTGTGTGTGGCGTCGGCCGGTGAGATCGAGGCCGCACACCGATTGGGAGCCGATTCGGTCGAGGTCTGTACCTGGCTTGCTGCAGGAGGGGTGACCCCTTCTTGGGGGCTTGTCTCAAGTGCATTGGGTTTCCCCGGCCTACGTACCCGGGTGCTTGTGCGGCCTGGGCCTGGAGGATTCCATTACGGCAAGATCGAGAAGCAGGTCGTCCTTGCCGATCTGGACCATTTCGTGGGCTCCGGCGTACATGGTGTCGTGGTCGGGGCCCTCATGGAGGACGGCTCGGTCGACCATGCGTTCATCCGGGAGATCATGGACCGATGCAAAGACGCGGAGGTCACGTTCCATCGCGCCATTGACCAGTCCAAGGACCTGCGCAAGGCATTCGATACTTGCCTTGATCTTGGCATCCAGCGTGTGCTGACATCTGGCGGTCGTTCACTCGCTTTGGATGGCCGTGACCAATTGGCGTGGATGGTGGACCGTGCAGCAGGACGAGCGATCGTGGCCGCTGCTGGTGGCATTTCGCCCAACACGGTTGTGGAACTGGTGCAGAACACCGGTGTGCCCGAGGTCCACTTCGCGGCGCAGCGGCAGCTCGCGGGTGACAACACGTTGGCTTCGCTGGCGAGCAAGTCCGCACCACTGGGTGCCGTGGAGGCCGATGAGGACAAGATCGCAGCGATGATCAGCGCACTGAAGTCGCTCTCAAAGTCATGAAGCACTGGTGCCTGTTGTTGATGGTCACCATGATCAGTGCCTGTGGTACTGGTCCTGCCAAAGAAGAATGGGTGGACCTGGGAGGGGAGTGGACGTTCGGCCAGACCGGTGAAGATGAGCGATGGGCCGCAGAGGTGCCCGGCACCGTGCACACCGACCTGATGCGCCTTGGCCTGATCCCGGATCCGTACCGAAGCACGAACGAGGATAGTGTGCAGTGGGTAGAAGAGCGTGACTGGACCTATATCCGCCAGTTCGATGCACCGGCGGCCTTGCTGGAACAAGCGGAGGTGGAGCTTGTGTTCAAGGGATTGGACACCTTCGCGGAAGTGTGGCTGAACGGCCAGCGATTGGGTACTGCGGACAACATGTTCCGGAGCTGGGTCTTCCGTGTGAAGGACCTCCTCCGCGAGCAGGGCAATCAGCTTGAAGTGCGCTTCACTTCGCCCATCAAGCGGGGCGCGGAGCTGCTGCAACAATACGGACGTTCCCTGCCTGCCGACAACGACATCGGCACCGTGAAAGTGAGCCCCTTCGTGCGGAAGGCCG
>CAZQFG010000224.1:0-4832 GCA_964592515.1 uncultured Chryseobacterium sp.
CATCGGCCAATGAATCGTTGAAGCCCCGCAGCAGGATGTACTCGAAGGTGACCGGCTGACGGGTTACGCGTGTGTAGTAACGGAGCGCGTCCTTCAGTTCGGCCAGGCTGTTCTGCTCGTTGATGGGCATGATGCGGTCGCGTTTCGCATCGTTGGCCGCATGCAGGCTCAACGCCAGGTTGAACTTGGTGCCATCATCGGCCAGTTTGCGGATCATTTTCGCGATGCCCGCCGTGCTCACCGTTATACGCTTGGCGCTCATGCCCAGCCCGTCCTCGGCTGTAATGCGCTCGGCGCTGCGCAGCGTGTTGGCATAGTTGAGCAGCGGCTCGCCCATGCCCATGTACACGATGTTCGTGAGCCCCTGCTGGTAGTACTTCTGTGCCAATTGATCGATCAGCACCACCTGGTCCACGATCTCGCCCGCGCTGAGGTTGCGGATGCGCTTCAGCTTGCCCGTGGCGCAGAAGCTGCACGTGAGGCTGCACCCGATCTGGCTGCTGATACAGGCCGTGAGGCGCGTGGGTGTGGGGATGAGCACACCCTCCACCACATGTCCGTCGTAGGTCTTGAACGCACACTTCACCGTGCCGTCAGCGCTGCGCTGTTCTTCAGCAAGAACGAGTGGCCGCAGCACGCAACGCTCGGCCAACGCGGTCCGGAAGGCCTTGGGCAGGTCGCTCATGTCGTCCCAAGCACGGGCCTTTTTCTTCCACAGCCACTCCCACAGCTGTTTGGCGCGGTAGGGTTTCTCGCCCAGCTCCGCCACCAAGGCTTTTACCTCGTCGAGGATGAGGTCGCGGATATCGGTGGTGGTGGACATGGAGCGCGAAGGTACGGGGCGTGAACTGCTGGAAGCTCAATATCCACAGGCCTCCCAGCTGCCCTTGGCAATGAAGCAGCCGATATCATCGTGTACGCAAGGCTCGTACACCGTCCGGTATTCGATGATCGGGAACAGGACGAAGGCCTTGGCCGTCGTTAACGCGCCATAGCCACAACCGCTTGCTCCTTCTGGCCGGAAGTACTGGTTCACGAGGAGCATGCCTTGCAGCTTTTCCTCCTGAGGAACAGCCTTGGTCCCAGCAAATGAAAGGGCGAAGAACAACCCTCCCAAGGAAGCAGTGAGGATGATGGGAAGGGCCAGAAGCAGGCCAAGCAACGCGGGACCCATAGCGTTGAGCCAAGTGGGGCGGAACCGATCGGAAAGTGCCAGATAAACGAACCAGAGAACAGTTGCGAAGAACACCCCAACATCGGTCCAGAAGCCATACAACGAAATGGGGGTGAACAGCACGATCAGCTGCCAGAGCCCGAGACCAAGCAAGAACCAGCGGTAATGCAGGAATGCCATCTTTACTGGAACGTATGGATCAGGAGAAGAGTCTACTCCTACGCTCCCATCACCACCTCCGCCACCTGTAGGTCAAAAGGCGTGGTCACCTTGATGTTGTGCTCTTCGCCCTCTATCAGGTGCACGTCCACACCGAGCCGCTCAACAAGCGTGGCCTCGTCGGTGAAGGCGGGGTCGTAGGGCAGCTCGAAGGCCCTGCGCAAAAGCGGCACGCGGAAGCACTGCGGGGTCTGCACGGCGCGCAGGCGGCTGCGATCCATGGCTTGTGAGCCTTCCTCGGTCAACTCGCGCACAGAAGGGGAGATCGGCACCACGGGAATGGCCGCGCCATGTTCTTCGGCGGCCGCAAAGCAGCGGGCGATCAGCGCGGCGCTTACCAGCGGCCGCACACCGTCGTGCACGGCCACAAGCCCCTCGTGGGTCACTGCCTTCAGCCCCTCAAATGTGCTGTGGAAGCGTTCGGCACCACCGCTCACCAACGTGTGGGTCAACGCGAAACCATGCTCATCGCAGAGTTCCTGCCAGGTGCCATGGTGGTCCTTGGGCAACACCACCACCAGCTGCATGGTTGTGTCGAATTGGTGAAAGGCCTCCAGGGTCCACATCAGCAGCGGCCGCCCCTTCAGCAGCAGGAACTGCTTGGGAATGGCGGCGCCCATGCGCTTGCCGGAGCCGCCGGCGACAATGATGGTGGAGCGTTGCATGGGTTTTCACCGCAGGTACGCGGAGACGCAAAGGAACGCAGAGGCTACAAACAAGAGGGCCGCTTGCTCAGCGGCCCTCTGCGTCTTTGCGTCTCTGCGGTGAATATCAGATGATCAGCATCGCATCCCCATAGCTGAAGAAGCGGTACTTGTCCTTGATGGCCACCTTGTAGGCCTCCCACACATGCTCGTAGCCACCGAAGGCGGCCACTTGCATCAGCAAGGTGCTCTCGGGCATGTGGAAGTTGGTGATCATGCTGTCGGCAATGCTGAAGTCGTGGGGCGGGAAAATGAACTTGTTCGTCCACCCGTTGAACGGCTTCATGTGGTTCTCCGTGCTCACGCTGCTCTCAATGGCACGCATGGTGGTGGTGCCTACGCAGCACACGCGCTTCTTGTTGTCCTTGGCGCGGTTCACGATCTCGCAGGCCTCCTTGGTGATGATGGCCTGCTCGCTGTCCATCTTGTGCTTGGTGAGGTCCTCCACCTCCACGGGGCGGAAGCTGCCCAGGCCCACGTGCAGGGTCACTTCGGCGAAGTTGATGCCCTTGAGTTCCATGCGCTTCATCAGCTCGCGGCTGAAGTGCAGACCGGCGGTGGGTGCCGCAACGGCGCCTTCCTCCTTGGCGTAGATGGTCTGGTAACGCTCGGCGTCGCTGGCCTCGGTCTCGCGCTTGATGTAGCGGGGCAACGGCGTTTCACCCATCTCGGTGATGGTCTGCTTGAACTCCTCGTAGGTGCCGTCGAAGAGGAAACGCAGCGTGCGGCCGCGGCTGGTGGTGTTGTCGATCACCTCGGCGACCAGCTCATCGTCCTTGCCGAAATAAAGCTTGTTGCCGATGCGGATCTTGCGGGCCGGGTCCACGATCACGTCCCACAGCAGGCTGTCGCGGTTCAGTTCGCGCAGCATGAACACTTCGATCTTGGCGCCGGTCTTCTCCTTGTTGCCCCACATCCGCGCGGGGAACACCTTGGTGTTGTTCAGGATGAAGGTGTCCCCTTCGTTGAAGTAGTCGAGGACGTTCTTGAATTTCTTGTGCTCGATCTTGCCCGTCTTGCGGTCCAGCACCATCAGCTTGCTGCCGTCGCGGTCCTTGGTGGGGTAGAGGGCGATCTGCTCCTTCGGGAGGTCGAACTTGAATGCGGTGAGTTTCATGTTTGCTGTGCGGGCTTACGGGCCCGGTCCGAGTAAAATGGGGGCCGAAGATAGGGTGATCGTTAAGCGAACGTCAAAGCCCTGCGACACCTTCACCAATAAGGGTTTTTCGGCGTCATAAAACGCGCATTCGTCGCCCCTTGATCAGCCTTGGTCGGGCCTTGGCGCAATGCGCTGTGCCCACGCCAAGGGGTTGTCGGCGTGCTCCACGCGGTAGGGGCCTATGGCGGTGCGGCGAAGGGCGCTGAGGTGGGCACCACAGCCAAGCACCTGCCCAATGTCGTGTGCCAGGCTGCGGATGTAGGTCCCCTTGCTCACATGTACTTCAAAATCCACTTCGGCACCACGTATGGCCGTTACTTCCAGCGAGGAGATCAGCACTTTCAGCGGCGGCATGTCCACCAGGTGGGCGCGTTCCTCATCGCGCGCCAGCCAATAGGCCCGTTCGCCCTCGAAGCGCTTGGCGGAATAGATCGGCGGGCGTTGCATCACCTCGCCATGGAACTGCGCGAAGGCCCCGCGTAAGGCGGCCTCGTCCAGGTGTTCCCAAGGGCCGAAGGGCACGGGCGTGGTCTCCAGGTCGTAGCTCGGTGTTATGGCGCCGAGGGTGATGGTGCCGGTGTACACCTTTTCCAGCCCCGTGATCAGGGGCAGCTGCTTGGTGCGCGGTCCGTAGGCCATGATGAGAAGTCCGCTGGCCAGGGGGTCCAATGTGCCAGCGTGACCCACCTTGAAGTTCCTGCGCTGCACCACACTGCGCATGGCGCCACGGATCTTTTTCACCGCATCGAAGCTGGTCCAGCTCAGCGGCTTGTCCACCAGGATCAGCCCGCCTTCCTCGGGGGTGAACACGTGGTCCGCGCTGGTGATGCCATCTTCCGCCGTCATGCCCGGTAAAGTGCTGTTCAAAGCATCTGCATGGGCACGTCCAGCAGGTAGAGTGCGATGATGGTGCCGCCCACCGCGATGCGATACCAGCCAAAGGCCTTGAACCCGTATTGGCTGAGGAAGGCAATGAAGGAGCGGATGGCGATGATGGCCACCACGAAGGCGACCACATTGCCCACGGCAAAGAGCTGCAGGTGTTCGCTGGTGAGCTCGCCACCGTCCTTGATGTAGTCGTACAAACTCTTTACCGTGGCGCCGAACATGGTGGGCACCGCCAGGAAGAAGCTGAACTCGGCAGCGTGCTTGCGGGTAAGGCCCTGTGTCATGCCGCCGATAATGGTGGCCGCCGAGCGGGAAACGCCAGGCACCATGGCCAGGCATTGCCACAGGCCGATGATGGCGGCCTTGCCGTAGGTCATGGGTTGTTCGCCGGTATCGGTGCCACCGGGTGCCCAACGGTCGATGAAGAGGAACACGATGCCGCCCACGAAGAGCATGATGCCCACCACCAGCACGTTCTCCAGCAGCATGTCCACCTGGTCCTTGAAGAGCAGGCCGAAAATGACCGCGGGCAGGAAGCCCACGAAGAGCTTGGTGTAGAAGTCGATGTTCTGGAAGAAGCGTTTCCAGTAGAGCGCGATCACCGAGAGGATGGCGCCGAACTGGATGGCCACCGTGAAGAGCTTCACGAACTCGTCCTGCTGGATCCCCATGATGGTGGACCCGATGA
>CAZQFG010000225.1:0-4808 GCA_964592515.1 uncultured Chryseobacterium sp.
TCGACAAGCTGGAAAAAGCGCTGGCCTTCGACAGCGACGAGATCAACGCCATCGTGAAGGACATCGCCCTGCTCAAGGGCTTGTTCAAGAACAAGATGGAGCAGAAGGTGCCCACCTACCTCGCGCTGGTGGGCGGCCGCTTCGACGACCGCGACGTGGACGCGCTGATCGAGCACTTCCGCGACCCCGAGCGCCGCAAGGAGTTCTTCAAGGAGTACAAGGAGGTGGAGATGCTCTACGAGATCATCAGCCCCGATGCCTTCCTGCGCCCCTACATCGAACCCTACGCCACGCTGAGCGCCATCTACGACGTGGTGCGCAAGGCCTACACCAAGCGCGTGGAGGTGGACCGCGACTTCCAGCGCAAGACCAACGCCCTGGTGCAGGACCACGTGGGCACCTACAACGTGAACGCGCCGCTGGAGCTGGTGGAGATCAACGAGCGCACCATCGAGCTGATCAAGAAGAAGCTCGGCGGCGATGGCACCAAGGTGATCAACCTGATCAAGAGCATCGAGAAGAAGGCCGAGGACGAAAGCGATGACCCCTTCCTCATCGCCATGGCCGAGCGCGCCAAGGCCGTTCAGGAGAGCTTCGAGAACCGCCAGACCGGAACCAAGGAGGCGCTGGACGACCTACTGCGCCTGGTGCAACAGAACGAGGAACGCAAGAAGGAACAGGCCGAGAAGGGCTTCGACGGGCTCACCTACTTTGTGTACCGCACCCTGCTGGACGCGCAGGTGCCCGAGAGCGAGGCCGTGAGCCGCAAGATCAAGGAGGCCTTCGTGGCCTACCCGCACTGGCAGCAGAGCGAGAAGGATCTGCGCGAGCTGCGCCAGAAGGTCACCTTCGCCATCTACAGCCAAGTGGACGACCCGGATGCGGTGGCGCGGCTGGTGGAGGATCTGTTCACCCTGCTCGACAAGGCCAACAACCTGTGACCATGGACCGCAAGGCCGCCTTCAAGGACCGTGTGCACAGCTGGGCCGCCAAGCTGGAGGTGGAGGTCGCGTGGCTGGGCATCCGCCCCATGCGCCGCAAGTGGGCCAGCTGCAGCACCAAGGGTCACCTCAACTTCAGCACTGAGCTGCTGTCCCAACCCACCCGCATCCAGGACTACGTGATCGTGCACGAGCTGCTCCACCTGCGCGTACCCAACCACGGCAAGCTGTTCAAGAGCCTGATGCGGGCGCATTTGGGGGAGTGGGAGGAGGTGCGGAAAGAACTTGATGCACTGATTAAGGAACCTGCCTGAATTATCTTCGAAACGCATGGAACTCTGGCAGCCCATCTTTGGCGGGATTATTTCATTGGTCGTTACTGGACTGGTTGCTGGCGTCGTGTACATCCGCACATTGAAAAAGCAAGTCCACGAGCTTGAGAAGAAGTGTGAGAGCTTGGCCTCGAAGGATGCACTTAAGGCACTCGAATTGAACATGAAGGATCTGGAACGAACCGATGCACTGCAACAGCAGGCTTTGGACCAGTTACCGAACCTTCTGCCACTTATTAAAAGGGCTCTTGACGTCATAAAAAGAGACAAACAATGAGCGCCTTGGATTATCAACGACTAGCGGTGTTGGGCGATAAAGTCCGTCAAGGCCATGCGTCCAAGGAGGAGAAGGATGAGTACATGCTATTGCTTTACAGGAATGGCAGTATTACTAACCAGCAATACAACGACTACATCGCGGGGAAGAACGCAGAGGCAATACTGAATGCTGCGATGGCCGTTGGGGCCGTGCTGTTGATCGGTTATCTCTTGAAAGCGTTGTTCAAGTGAGCGGAACTCCAAAGACAATTAGGCATGCCGCGTAGAGGAGACGACCGAATGACCGAGCGCGAGGTCTTGGTTGGACTAAAGGCCTATTTGGAGCGCACTGGTTGGACAGTGAAAATAGTCCGTTTTGGTCGCACGCATGGTGTCGACCTCGAAGCTGAGCGCGATGGACAATTATTGTGGGTGGAGGCAAAAGGTGCCCGCGCTGAAAGTCCAGTTAGATCGCGCGATTTCTTCGATAGGGATCAGATCAAGACCCAGTTTGGAATGGCGCTTGTGACCGCCTTGCAGTATAAACAGGATGCGCTGAAGCCGCTTGTCGGAATTGCACATCCGGTGGATGAGGCAGTACAGCAGTTCGTCGCCCCGTTAGTACCCTATGTCTTGAGTTTGGGTATCAAACACTTTTGGGTGAGCGCTGCAGGCGAGGTTAGGGAAGAGTGATTCCGAGCTCTGCAACCAACGCGGAACTCCGACTTCGGTCTCCTGTGGCTAGATGCTCAACCGCAAGGTCCTTTCTAAACCGCAGCAGGGTCTCCTGAAAGGGACCCTGCGCCCCCAGACCTGTTGACCTGTCCTATAACTGTAAACCTGTTTTAGGACGGGTCAGACCAGGCGAAGGATCAGGTGGAGGCCGGTGGCGGCCATTCAGCCGCTGCCACTTTTACACCCAGGTGTGCGTGCCGCTCCATGGATCATGTGCGGCCCTCCCTTACTTCAGCCCGTTGAGCAGCACCATCTTCACCAGTTCGGCGCGCGAGCCGACGTTCAGCTTCTCGAACACGGCCTGCAGGTGCTTCTCTACCGTGGCGGGTGCTATGCCGAGGATCTGGCCGATCTCGGCCACGCTGCCATTGAAGGGGTCGGCGTAGAGCACGGCCACCCGGTGCTGCATGATGGTGAGGCTGTCCCAGCGCTTGTGCGGTTGGCGGGTGGCCAGATCATGGTCCACCTGGCCGCGCAGTTGGCGGTCCACCATGTCGTTGTAGTAAAAGCCGTGGTTGTGCACCTGCAGCACGGCCTTGGGCAGCTCATCCAAGGGGCCGTCCTTGACCAGATAGCCCAATGCTCCGGCGCGCAGGGCCCGTTGCACATCGTCGGGCGCATTGGATAAACTGATGGCCAGGCAGCGGGTGCGCGGGTAGTGGCGCTTGATCCAGGCAATGGTCTCGAAGCCATTGCGCACGGGCCGGCTCAGGTCCACCACGGCCACGTGGATGTGGCCCACCTCGGCCACTTTCCGCTCATACAGCAACCCATTGGCGGCCTCCAGCACCACCTTGCCGAAGGGCCAGTTCTCGAAGGACTTCACAAAACCGGCGAGGATAAGGGGATGGTCATCCACGATGGCCAGGCGCAACGGAGCAGTGGACATGGGCGGCGATAATGTTAAGCCCAAGCTATGCCGGCCCATGGGCCTTTGGAGGCCTGCCGCGCGGCGGGAATTGAACAGGGCGGCGTTGAGATCGGGGGGCCTCCGAACGGGTGGCCCGCCTGCCCATGACGCGCGTCCGCAGCAGGTAGGGCACGGCCCGGAAAGCAAGCGGCCCGCACACAGGGCCGGCCGCTCGTCGGGTCCACCGTCCGCCGGTCGGTCGCGGCGGTGAAGCGGCACGGCCGCCCATCGCGGTGGTCCATTACCTTGCCCCGGGCGGCAGGGTCCGTCCTCTTACACCCAGCGAACGCGCGCCCACACCCATGGCCATCCTGCTCAATGCCGTGAACCTGCTGCTCTGCTTGCGCTGGTTCCACCGTTCCGGAACAGGTGCTGGGCGCATCCTCGCCATCGTGGGCGCATTTCTGGGCGGTACGGTGCTCAGCTTCCTCCTTGCCCTGGCCATGGCGCATGACTACCTGGATGGCGTGGTACACCTCGCGGCCGCGGGGGTGAGCGTGTGCGTGTTCTGGGTGGTGGCCTTGGTGCTGCACCTCCGCCGTGCGCAACGGGACCGGGTGCGCGTAGGGGCGGGCGAGGTCGCCATCCTCAGCCTGGTACTGGTGCTGCCTGCGCTGATCGCGCTGCTGTTGGCGAACATGCGGATGAAGATCGGCGGGTAGCGGTGGCCTTCGAGGCTTCGCATTCTCCAGCAACCGCAGGATCTCCTGAGGCACGAAGGGACCCTGCGGTCCGGCCAGTGCCACAGGGTCCCGAGTACGTAGGCCCTGTGCAGGTAAAGGACACGATGCTTCGCAGGCCCTACAGCACGCGGTTGGCGGCGATCACCTCCCGGTAGAACGAGGCGCTGAGCTTCGGTGTGCGCCGCTGGGTGGCGTAGTCCACATGCACCAGGCCGAAGCGTGTGCCGTAGCCGCCTGACCATTCGAAGTTGTCCATCAGGCTCCAGTGGAAGTACCCACGCACGGGGATGCCCTCGGCCGTGGCGCGCTGCAGCTGCGTCAGGTAGGCGCGCATGAACATGATGCGGTCCGTGTCCGTCACCGTGCCATCGGCGGCCAGGGTGTCGCTGGCGCCGCAGCCGTTCTCGGTGATGTAGATGTTGGGCACGTTCCACAGCGAGCGGAGGTGGCGGGGTGCCCAGTAGATGGCCTCCGGGCCCATGCGGTGCCAGGGACTGGCCATGCGCGGATGCGAGGCGTTGAAGGGGAGGAGGGTGTAGCCCGGCGCCTGGTCCGTGGCCAGCGCGTACTCGTTGGGCATGTACACGTTGATGCCCACGAAGTCCACCGGGCTGGAGATGATCTTCAGATCCTCTGGCGTGAAGTGCGGGGCATCGGCACCGGCCTTCTCCAGGAACGCATCGGTGTAGCGCCCTTCGAGCATCACGGTGAGGTAGCCTGCGTTCAGCTCACGCGTGGCGGTCTCCGCGGCCTTGATGTGTTCCGGTGTGGCGATGGCGGGCACCGCCGTGGTGATGTTCTCCGCCGGTCCCACCTGGGTGCCGGCACGGCTGACCGATCCCGAAAAGGCGGACGCCGTGAACTACGCCCCGGGCCACCTGCTTCGGTTCCACCAGAGCGCCCCGGGGCACGCGAACGGCAGCCGCGTGGTGCTGGGCGAGGGGGAGGC
>CAZQFG010000226.1:0-4799 GCA_964592515.1 uncultured Chryseobacterium sp.
CGAATTGCTTCATGGCGTGTGGATGATCCACAGCCCAACGCATCCACTTGCGCAGGTCTTCCGCCGAGCGGTGCGCGAAGAGGAGCCCGTTCACCTGATGGGCGACGTATTCCGCCATGCCGCCGGCATTCGCGGTGATCACCGGAACATGGCAGGCCTGTGCCTCGTGTATCACCAAGGGGGAGTTCTCCATCCAGATGGACGGCACCACGATGCAGTCCACCCTTGCGAAAACCTCGTTGGCCAGATTGTGATTGACATACGGACCATGGAAGTGGATACCGGCCTTGCCATCAGCCATGCTCATCAACGCTCGGGTGCTTTGCTCATCCTTGGCGCCCCAGATGTGCAGCTCGGCCGCATCACCCAACCCATCGAAGGCTTCAAGGAGAAGGTTGACACCCTTGGCCGGGATGTGCGTGCCGATGTAGCCGAAGCGGTACTTGTCGGATGGTGTGCGTTTCACTGATGGCGTCAGGTAGTGGACCGGAAAGCCATAGTCCAGGTGCATGACCTTCTCTGCGGGCAGTCCGAAGTTGCGGATGAAGCGATCCATCAGGTAGCGCGATGGGGCGATGAACCGGTCCACGCTTTCAGAGAGGCGCTTGGACGCGCGCATGCGCTGGTGTATCCATGCTGTCCAGTAGTCTTCGTCACGCTCATGTTGGCCTTCTTCACCGGACATCAGTGATGCATAACAGGAGGTGGCGCACTTGCGGTCCTCCTGTCCATCGCACAGGGCATGCACCGCTCCTCCTCCGAAATTGCGTTGCAGGAACTGCCCGCGCGGGCACATCAGCCAGAAGTCGTGCAGGGTGAATACGATGGGAATGCCAGCCTCCCTGAGCACATCCACGATGCCTGTGGACAGATGATTGAGATGGCCGATGTGCGCCACATCCGGACCGAACGAACGGAGCACCTCCGCGAAGCGCTCGTCCAACTCCTTGTGGCGATAGCCATCCTTGCCGCGCGGCATGTTCACCAGGACGCGCTCGGGTCCGCCTTCCCCCTTCACGCGCCGCAACGAAAAGTCCGGCGCGAAAGGATTCTCTTCGCGGGTGAACACCAGCACCTCATGCCGCTTCGCGAGTTGATCACAGATGCTCTGGCTGTAGACCTCCGAACCCGCGCTGTAGAGGGGAGGGTAGCCGTGGATGATCTTGAGGATCCTCATAGGAGTCGCTTGGGTTTGCGTTTGATGTGGGCTATTGCCTTTGGGTTGCGGTACACCGTGACGATGGTCTCATCTGCCGCGAGCACCACGGTCACATTCACCAAACGCTTCGCATAGCGCTCATCCAAGCCGGGCGGGATGCAGCAGCGAAGCATGACGAAGAAGCGCAGCCCTTGGCGGTGGAGCTTCTTCCCCCACCGAAGGGTGTCTTGGATCATGGGTGTGGTGATGCCACGCTCGTAGGCTCGCTGCACGGCGTGCAGGCTGGGGACGATTATCTGTGGATGCATGTGCCTCTATATTGTGCGGAGCGTTAAATAAGCATCGTGCCGAACCCATATGCGGCTGTGTATCAACGCATTAAGGTTTCGTCTTTTTATTGGATGCATGATTATTTCATACTATATACATATATTTATGCATCATGACAACCGAAGACCTGCTTGAGCATTATCTCTCAAACGAGGGCGGGTTCTCCATTCTCGTGCTCGGCCCCAAGGGCATTGGGAAGACCAGTAGTGTGGCCCGCTTGGTTAAGAAACTTGAGGCCGAATCGACCTCGCGGCGGCGTTCAGTCGGACAAAAGGCTGACGGCAGCATCGCCAAACTCCCATTCATCCCATTCAACTGTGCAGCCTTTGAGGATGGCCTTGCGGAAAGCGCCTTATTCGGCTACGTTCCCGGGGCTTTTACTGGTGGCCTAAAGGACGGAGCCAAGGGCTTCTTTAGCGAGGCGGAAAATGGCGTTCTCCTATTCGATGAGGTGCATGCTCTGTCAAAACGGGTGCAACAGAAGCTTATGACCGCGCTTCAGACGGAATCGGAAGGTGAGAACCAAGGGAAGTTCCCCATACTCCCTCTCGGCGCCTCCCGGCCTACTTATGTCAAAGTGAGGCCTGTCTTCGCTACCAACGTCTCACTCGGTGAGCTACGCAAAGCCTTGTTGCCGGATTTCTACGACCGTATCAGTCAACTTGTAGTCGAATTCCCTCCCATGCCCAAGGGAGTCGCACATCGAATGAAGGCGTTCCAGACCGTTTGGAGCAAGATGCAATTCATCTACCCCACAGGTCTGTCACATAATGAACGCGAGTCCAAGCCCCATCCACAATCCAAAGAATTCAAGGATTGGCTGAAGGGTCAACATCTGGAAGGCAACTATCGCGACCTCGATACCATCGCGATACTATGGGATCAGGCCTATCGGATGGGTCTATCAGAGGCCAAGAGTCTGGCATTCGTCAAGGAACATTTCGAAGGTTGGCATTCAGCCGTGGAACCAGCGTCGGAAGGTCCTCGAAACTTCAACTTCGCAATCGGTCGTTCATACTGGGACATGCTGGATGAATACAGATTCGAACTTGTCAAGTGGGCGCGTCAGCAATACGGCTCCGACAGCGCGGCAGAAGAAGCTCTCGACATAAGCCGAATCGGAGCGAGAATCCCAAGAAAGTACAGGTCGAAGTAGCAGCGCTCTACGCGCTCACCCGCACCCTCGTCATCCGCCGAAGCTCAAGCGAAGGCGGACTTCTTCACGCCCTTCTCCCCAAGAAGTTCCTTCACCGCCTCCACCACCGCCACATCATCGATCCCGCACTCGCGGTACAACTCCGGCTGCGTACCGTGCTCAATGAACTTGTCCGGGATCGCCAGGCGCTTCACCTGCGCGGCGTAGCCGTGGTCGCCCATGAACTCCAGCACCGCGCTGCCCATGCCGCCGTGCAGGCCGTGGTCCTCCACGGTCACCACGTGCTTGAACTTGCTGAACACCTCGTGCAACAGCAGCTCGTCGATCGGCTTCACGAAGCGCATGTCGTAGTGCGCCACGCTGTAGCCTTCGGCCTCCAGTGCGTCGATGCCCTTGGCGGCCAGGTTTCCGATGTGGCCGATGCTGAGCACCGCGATGTCCGTGCCTGAGCGCAGCTTGCGGCCGGTGCCCACCTTGATCGCCTTGAAGGGCGTCTTCCACTCGGTCATCACGCCCTCGCCGCGCGGGTAGCGGATGCTGAAGGGACCCTGGTCCGGCAGCTGGGCCGTGTACATCAGGTCGCGCAGCTCCTCCTCGTTCATCGGGGCGCTCACCACCATGTTGGGGATGCAGCGGAAGTAGGCGAAGTCGAAATTGCCGTGGTGCGTGGGGCCGTCGGCACCGGCCAGACCGCCGCGGTCCAGGCAGAACACCACGTTCAGGTTCTGCAGCGCCACATCGTGCACCACCTGGTCGTAGGCGCGCTGCATGAAGGAACTGTAGATGTTGCAGAAGGGCACCATGCCCTGCGTGGCCATGCCGGCGCTGAAGGTCACGGCGTGCTGCTCGGCGATGCCCACGTCGAAGGCGCGGTCGGGCATGGCCTTCATCATGATGTTGAGCGAGCAGCCCGAGGGCATGGCGGGTGTCACCCCCACGATCTTCGGGTTCTTCTCGGCCAGTTCCACGATGCTGTGGCCGAACACGTCCTGGTACTTGGGCGGCTGTGGGCTCTTGGGCACCACCTTGATGATCTCGCCGGTCTCCTTGTTGAAGAGCCCTGGCGCGTGCCACACGGTGGGGCTTCCGGCCTCGGCAGGGCCGTAGCCTTTGCCCTTCTTGGTGATCGTGTGCAGGATCTTCGGACCAGGGATGTCGCGCAGGTCCTTCAGCACTTTCACGAGGTGGTCCACATCATGGCCGTCCACCGGACCGAAGTAGCGGAAGTTGAGGCTCTCGAAGAGGTTGCTCTGCTTCAGCAAAGCGCTCTTCATGGCGTTCTCCACCTTCTGCACAATGGCCTGCGCGTTGGGCCCGAACTTGCTCATCTTGCCGAGCAGGTTCCACACCTCGTCCTTCACCTTGTTGTAGGTGTGGCTGGTGGTGATGTCGGTAAGGTACTCCTTCAATGCACCGACGTTCGGGTCGATGCTCATGCAGTTGTCGTTGAGGATCACGAGCATGTCGGTGCCCGCGCCGCCCGCGTGGTTCAGCGCCTCGAAGGCCTGTCCGGCCGTCATGGCGCCATCGCCGATCACGGCCACCATCTGGCGGTCCTTCTCGCCTTTCAATTTGCTGGCCACCGCCATGCCCAGTGCACCACCGATGCTGGTGCTGCTGTGCCCCACGCCGAAGGTGTCGTATTCGCTCTCGCTGCGCTTGGGGAAGCCACTGATGCCCTTGTAGATCCGGTTCGTGTGGAAGATCTCGCGCCGGCCGGTGAGGATCTTGTGCCCGTAGGCCTGGTGTCCCACGTCCCACACCAGTTGGTCGTAGGGCGTGTTGAACACGTAGTGCAACGCCACCGTGAGCTCCACCACGCCCAGGCTGGCGCCGAAGTGGCCGCCCTTCACGCTCACCACGTCGATGATGAAATCGCGCAGCTCGGTACACACCTGCTGCAGTTGGTCTTCGGGCAGGGCGCGCAGGTCGGCAGGCAGCTGAATGCGCTCCAGAAGGGGGAAGGCCGTGGGTTGTGACATGGTAGGTGGGGCAGGGTACAACGTAACGAACAAAGGTAACGGGCGGAAAGTTCGGGGAGACGCGAGCCTCGAACGGGTCCGCAGGCCTCGTATTGCGGTGTCCTCAAGGACTTTCTTTCCGCTTGAGCAGTGAGAAGATCAAGCGCATTGCTTCTCGAACCGCTCCCTATAC
>CAZQFG010000227.1:0-4748 GCA_964592515.1 uncultured Chryseobacterium sp.
CCTGAAGAAGGCCGGGGTTCGATGAAGGAAGCGACGAATAGCGCGCCACCACCCAAATGGAAGCGCTGTTGGCGGTGCTGAGGCCGGTGGACAACATCCGGTCGTTGTTGGCGGCGGCGTAGCGGATCACTGGATATCCGTTCAGCGCACCTGTGATCAGGTTGGGACGGTTCCCGAGCGTGACCTGGGTAGCGTGCTTCGCATTGCCGGAACGGTCGTTCCACTGTTGCACATTGTCGTTGCTGGCGGCAAGTACCGTACCTGCGTTGTTGTACACTCCGCTCTCTGCGCTGAGCCAAAGCACATTGGTCGTGCTATTGCCCACGCCACCGGGGCCTGTCTGGGCAACTGCGGCCACAGAGAGCAATACACTGAACGGTACGAATACACGCATGGCAGGGTTCATAGCGGCCCTTCCTACGCCCTACCTGCGAAATAGGTTATCGCCCCCGCTTGGGCCTAACTGACACCGTTCCTGATCTTACCACCTGCTGCACCAGGAAGTCCTCCGGCTCCAGCACCGGCACCTCAGCGAAATGGAAGTCCTTGCGGTCGTAGGTGATGATGTGGCCGCACTTCGCCGCCACGGCGGAATAGTACTGCATGCCATCCTCCAGGTCGCTCACCTTGGGGTTGGCCATGGCCAGTTGCACGGCTTGTGCATCCATGGCCGTGATGCGAAGCTTTTCGGCCAGCAGGGCGACCTTCTCGCGGGCCTTCTTACGCCCACTTTTCTTCTCGGCGAAATAGGCCCCAATGGCCAGGCATAGCGGCGACGTGTACACCTCGAAGCGCGGGTCGTCCGCCAGGCTCAGCACCCGGGCACAGGCCGTGAACCGGGGGTACTCGTTGCAGAGCACGGTCACCAGCACGTTGGCGTCGAGGAAAATGCGGTTGGGGGCCATGGAGGTTGCTCACCGCAAAGGCGCCAAGCACGCCAAGGAATGCTCGACTTTGCGCTCTTTGCGTCTTGGCGGTGAATGTTACTTGCGACGACGGCTCGCCAGATAGTCCTTCTTCACGTTCCGCTCGGCGGCGTTCTTGCGCACGTAGGTCACCTCCCCTTCGGCCACCTGGTTGATCCAATCACTGACGGGAAGCTCATCGATGCTGCGATAGCGGCTGTCGGTCACCTTGCTGAGCATGAACTCCACCAAGCGCGAGAGGCTGATGTTGTTCGCCTCGGCGAAGGCCTTGGCCTTTTCGGCCACAGCGGCGTCAAAGCTGAGGGTGAGCTTGGCGTCCACGGGGATGTATATTTATACGTCAAATATATCACATCAATACGTATTAACAACTCGGATCACTACTCAATGATCCAAATGCCACCTGTGATCCGCCCATCCGCAGCCACATCCCAGTTGCGTCTCCTTACAGCCCTCATTTCCACCAGGTCTCTGTTCCCATATCGGTCCTTGCGCGTTCGACAGTCGTACTCGATCGCCCCAACACTCCTATCATGACCTACCGAGAGCGTCGTCAATGAATAGCGCCTGAGCGACTGGTCAATATCCGGCTCACTGCACACATGGACCATTTCGATCGGATGCTTGTTGACGCGATCAAAGCTCATGAGATATTGCAATGACCCTGTACCGCTGGCATTCCCGACCATGATGATGGAGTACAGAACTGAGTCCGACAATACCAATGTGTTATCGACATAAGCTAGCCTGAGATCCGACGTGAATGATAGTGAATCGAAGGCGCCCAAACGCGCGATATCAGCGCTGTCCAACACCAGCTGTTTCAATAGCTTTTCCTCGATCGGCTGCGCGCCGAGGCTACCAACCCATCCAGCGAGAGCAATGCACGTGATCAGCCGTAGGCTCATCGCCTCATCCCCTGTGCCGCCTGCATCTGGCGCATCATGTTCTGCATCTTGGTCTTGTCCCCCATCATCTTCATCATCTTGCGGGTGTCCTCGAACTGCTTCAGCAGCTTGTTCACCTCGGGCACATTGGTGCCGCTGCCGTTGGCGATGCGCTGCCGGCGGCTGCCGTTGATCAGGGCGGGGTTCTGCCGCTCCTCGGGGGTCATGCTGCGGATGATGGCCTCGATGTGCTTGAAGGCATCGTCCGGGATGTCCAGGTTCTTCAGGGCCTTGCCAACGCCGGGGATCATGCTCATGAGGTCCTTCATGTTCCCCATCTTCTTGATCTGCTGGATCTGCTCCAGGAAATCATCGAAGCCGAACTGGTCCTTGGCGATCTTCTTCTGCAGCTCGCGCGCCTGCTTCTCATCGAACTGCTCCTGCGCACGCTCCACCAGGCTCACCACGTCGCCCATGCCCAGGATGCGGCCGGCCATCCGTTCGGGGTGGAACTCGTCGATGGCCTCCATCTTCTCGCCCGTGCCTATGAACTTGATGGGCTTGTCCACCACGCTGCGGATGGAGAGGGCCGCACCGCCGCGGGTGTCACCGTCCAGCTTGGTCAGCACCACGCCGTCGATGTCCAGGCGGTCGTTGAAGGCCTTGGCGGTGTTCACCGCGTCCTGGCCGGTCATGCTGTCCACCACGAAGAGGGTCTCGTGGGGCGCGATGGCCTTCTTCACGCGGGTGATCTCGTCCATCATCGCCTCGTCCACCGCCAAGCGACCGGCGGTATCGATGATGACCACTGTGAAGCCGTGTGTCTTGGCATGAGCCACACCTTTCTGGGCAATGGCCACTGGGTCCTTGCTGTCGCGATCGCTGAACACCACCACGTCCAGCTGCTTGCCCAGTGTTTCCAGCTGATCGATGGCCGCAGGGCGGTACACGTCGCAGGCCACCAGCAGGGGCTTGCGGCCCTTTTTGCGCAGGTAGGCGGCCAGCTTGCCGCTGAAGGTGGTCTTACCCGAACCCTGCAGACCGCTCATCAGGATCACGGTGGGGTTGCCACTGAGGTTGATGGCGGCACTGCGCCCGCCCATCAGTTCGGCCAGCTCGTCGTGCGCCAGCTTGATCAGCAATTGGCCGGGACTTACCGAAGTAAGCACATTGGCGCCCAAGGCCTTGGCCTTCACCCGATCGGTGAAGTCCTTGGCGGTCTTGAAGTTCACGTCGGCGTCAAGCAACGCACGGCGGACCTCCTTCATGGTCTCCGCCACGTTGATCTCCGTGATCTGGCCCTGGCCTTTAAGGACTTTGAACGCCCTTTCGAGCTTATCGCTCAAGTTCTCGAACATGGTCTTTCCGAATTGCGGCCCCGAAGTTACTCGGCAAGGCGGGTTCTTGAGGGGCGGTCGCGGCCATTGGTACAAATCACCTGAAAGCCTTTGGCGATGTTCGCCAGACCTTCCTTATCGGAACGGCCTGCCAGCCTTGCACAAAGACACCATGCCCACCCTGGACACTCCCTACATTCGGCCATGCGCTCGACCTTTCCCTTGGTAGCATTGGCCTTCCTTACAGCTTGTTCCCAGCAACCACGTTCGGAAGCCACACCACCTCCTTCCGCCACAAAGGGCAGAAGCGCCCTCGTCGCAACGATCTCAGCCTTGGATAGCGCCATGTTCGCCGCCTTCAATGCACATGATGCCACGGCACTGGGCGCTTGGTTCACCCCCGACCTTGAGTTCTACCACGACAATAGTGGTTTAGCGGGTTATGACAGCACCATGATGGGTTTCGCGCGCCTTTTCACCCAGCCTGGAACAGCCAATATGCGCCGCGATATCGTGCCCGGCACGCTGGAGGTATATCCCCTCGGCGAATTCGGGCTGCTGGAGATCTGCCAGCACCGCTTCTGCCATAAAGAGAATGGCAAGGAGGAATGTGGGACCTTCAAGAACATCATGATCTGGCGGAAGGAAGGTAATGACTACAAGGTGAGCCGGGTGATCAGCTTTGATCACTGAACCAGGGCTGAAGAACGGTGAATACCTGAACCCGGATAGTTCCTGTCTGCAGGGTTAGCGTCCTTTGATGGACGGCCATACTTGCTCAGGACGTTCCGTTCGCGCGAAAGCCACTTTATAACCTGCACGACCGCCTTCGACCACTACGAATGACCACCCGGATACGAGAAGCCAGCACCGACCGCGACTGGGAGCAAGCCACAGCCTTATTGCAGCGGGTGTATGTTGACGGCGGCTTCACGGCAGCGGCAACAGCAGCGCAATTCATGACCCGCGCCAACCTGGGAACAGCTGGGGTGCTCTTGATAGCCGTGGATCCTGCGGATGAAGTAATGGGAACGGTCTTGCTCCTTCATCCCGAAAGCGCGTTGCGGCAGTTGGCCCTTACGAATGAGCGGGAGTTCCGAGTGCTTGGTGTGGTAGAAGCAGCCCGGGGATCGGGAGTTGGCGCGCAACTCGTGGAAGCCTGTGTAAAACGGGCATTCGCTGAAGGCGCGCAGGCCGTGGTGCTGTGGACACAACCCAGCATGCACAGCGCACAGCGGCTCTACGCGCGGCTCGGGTTCCAGCGCGTGCCGGAGCGCGATCAGACGGATGCGCGGGGCTTCATGCGCTTGGTGTACAGGCGTATGCGCTGAACAATTCAGGAACTGACCGCTCATACCTTGTGCCCATGGCCAAGTTCCTCTCTGAACTCGATGACCGGCTGATCTCGTTCATCCAACAACAGCGCCTCTTCTTTACGGGCACAGCGCCGCACCAAGGCCGTGTGAACCTATCGCCCAAAGGCCTCGACACGTTCCGCATCCTCTCCCCTATGCGTGTAGGCTACCTGGATTTAACGGGAAGTGGCAACGAAACTGCAGCCCATCTCCTGGAGAACGGCCGCATTACGTTCATGTTCT
>CAZQFG010000228.1:0-4703 GCA_964592515.1 uncultured Chryseobacterium sp.
TTTCGTCTATGTAAAATAAGCTTTCGACGATAAATGGTGAATATCCATCTATGAATAACACTTGACAGCCGCCAGGTCCTTCCGTTAGCTTGCGGTAACATTCGGCGATGAAAAAAGTTCGTTCATGGAATTGAGCGAGGCGTTCGTCGCAAAAAAATCACCGGCATGAACACACAGTATCCTCTTGGGCTCTTCCTGGTCACTACGTTCCGGGAACGGGCCTGGTCCTTGGTATGTTGCCTGATCCTGGTCTTGGTCAGTTGGGTCCCGTTGCAGGCCCAGATCACCTACTCCCAGACCTGGAATACGTCCGGCAACCTTGGGGGATGGGCCTTCAATAGTGGCAGCGTGGATGCCACGGGCACGCCCTGTGAAGGAGCGAATGGCGCTCGCCGCAACTTCGGCGGCACGGCCACCGCCTACACTTGGACGTTGACCTCGCCGAACATCGCACCGCCCCTCGGCAACAGCGGTCAGCCCGTCACGGTCACCTTCCAGTTCAAGCGTACCGGGTCCGGCCAGTTCAATTTCATGCGGTCAGCGTGGAGCGTGGACAACACCAACTGGACCAACGTGACCCATACCGTCTCCAACCAGAGCTGCAACACGTACACGATGAACTTCACCCCGGCCCCGGGGCAACCCGTTTACATTCGCCTCGAGGCCGCCCGGAATAATGTGTTCTTCGGCAGTGCGGTGAACTACCTGTTCGATAATGTGCAGGTGACCCAGGCACCGCCGGTGTGTCCTGCCGCAACGACCACCGTCGTGGACAACTGTGCGGGTGGAACCTACTCCGTCCAGTTCAACGTGACCTCCATCGGCACGGGTGGTTCCCTGGCCTATTCCTTGAACGGTGTGCCACAGACGCCGCTGGCGATAGCCGCCACGGGGACGTACAGCATCGGCCCCGTGGCCACCACCCAGACCATTGGCTACAGCCTGACCAACGCGCTCAGTGGCGCGCTCTGCAATGCACTGGAGGGCTCGGCATTTTCGTCCTGCCCGGTGGAACTGGTCTGCGGTAACACCCTCAGTGTGCAGCACTGTTATGGCAACAACGACCTGCGCACCTTCACCTACATCGCGCCACCGGGTGAGACCATCACGCTCACCTTCATTCAGGGCGCCATGGGGCCCGGTGATGTGATCCGCGCCTACAGCGGGACCAGCAACCTGGGGATGCCTATCATGGAGCTCACGGGGAACTTCCCTCAGCTTCCACCGGCATCCGGTGTCTCTCTGGGCAATGAGCTCTTTCTTGAGATCGAAAGCACCGCCTCCGGCAGCTGCGCCGATGGCCAATACGCCACCTGGGAGTTCGAGGTGAAATGCACACCGCTCTGCCAGAGCCCCGACGGTTCCGTTCTGGTGAACACCAACTGTGCCGCCTCGAACTACACCCTGGATGTGGAGGTCTTTTTCCTAGGGGATGGCACCAGCACCACTCTCTGGTACAGTGTGGACGGAGGTGCTCCTCAGACCATCCCGGGCCTGGTGGAGTTCGACATGGAGACCATCGGCCCCTTTGCACTCACCAGCACGGTGAACGTGCGTCTCCTTCACGAGAACCAAACCTCCTGTGATCGCAACCTGGGCAACTTCACTCGCGATCAGACCTGTCCCCCAGCGAATGAGATGTGCGGCCTGGCCACCGAGCTCTTCGTGAAGACACCTGCACAATGCCCTTCACAGGCCACTGCGGGCACCACGTTCGACGCGGTGAACGAGATCGTGGCACCCGGCTGTGACGGAACAGGCACCATTCGCGATGTGTGGTACCGTTTCAACAGCGGCTTCAACCAGTCGCCCATCCTGATATCGATCGCTGCCGGCACCATCGGGCACTGGGGCGTGGAGGTCTATACGGGGTGCGGTGGCACCCTGGTGGGTTGCGTTCCCGGAAGCCCTGCAGGCGTGAACCTGAGCAACCCGGCGGCCTACACGGACTATTGGGTGCGGGTCTTCACAAACACCTCCCTGGGGGCACCCGGTTCGTTCACCATCTGTGTTTCCGCCACACCGCAAGCCTCTTCGTGCGGAAGCGTGGTCCGCGATCCCGGTGGCACGGGTAACTACGGCATCAACGCCAACGTCACCACCACCTACTGCCCCACGAACTCCGGCGAGGTGCTCACCATGACCTTCACCGAGTTCAACACGGAGGCAGGCTACGACTTTGTGCGCATCTACAACGGTCCCACGACCGCCTCACCGCTGCTGGGTACCTTCAGTGGCACCACCATTCCCGGTCCGTTCACCAGCACCCATCCCTCTGGCTGCCTTACGGTGAACTTCACATCGGACAACACCATCAATGCGGCCGGTTACACAGCTGACCTCACCTGCTGCGTTGGGCCTGCACCGACCTTGAACCTGTCCAGCAATGGTCCTGTCTGTTCCGGCAACGATCTTCAGTTGAACTGCGATGCCGGAACGGTCTTCTCCTGGACCGGTCCCAACGGCTTTTCCAGTTCGGTGCAGAACCCTTTGCGCACCGGAATGAGCGCTGCGGAAGCCGGTACGTACACGGTCACGGCGCGCAACGGCGTCAACGGTTGCCCCACCACAGCGACGATCAATGTGGTGGTGAACCCCGCGCCAGGCACGCCTTCGATAACACCGCCCGCCCCGGTGGCCTGTGCGGGTGAGCCCACGCTCCTCACTGGTGCAGCGTCCTCGAGCACCTTGACCCAGACCGTGGTCGGTGGGGCCATTACGATCAACGCTTCCGGCAATGCCACCCCTTACGGATCCACCGTCAATGTGAGCGGTCTCCCCGCCACGGGTGCCACGGTGTTCGGTGTGCAGGTGAACGGATTCAGCCATACGTACACCAATGATGTCGACGTGGTGCTTGTCTCGCCTACCGGTACGGCCGTGGTCCTCATGTCCGATGTGGGTGGAGGGAATTCGATCACCGGCCGCAACTTCGAGTTCCGCGATGGTTTTCCCGCCATGGGTACGGGGGCGCTTGCCAGCGGCGCCTACCGTTGCTCCAGCCCCAATGGTCCCGACAACTTCCCTGCGCCCGGTCCCGGTAGCGTCAACCAGACCAACCCGCTGCTCTCCGCCTTCGCAGGAGACCCCAACGGGGCGTGGAGATTATTCGTGGTGGATGATGCCGCCGGTGATGCCGGTTCCATCACCAGTTGGAGCATCACCTTCAACTATCCGGATGGACTGACCTGGACCTGGGCTCCGAACACGGCCCTCAGCAGCACCACAGGAGCCTCGGTGACGGCCTCGCCCACCAGTACCATCACCTATACGGCCACCGTTGCGAGCACCGCCAGTGGTTGCAGCCGGAGCACCGATGTCACGATCACGGTGAACCCGCTGCCCGCGGTCACCTGCGGTGGTCCCTATGGCCCCTATTGCATCGACAACGGTGTGGTCACCCTCTCGGGAGCCCCTGCTGGAGGTACGTGGAGCGGACCGGGGGTCACCGGGGTCAACTTCGATCCGGCCAGTGCGGGTGTGGGCGGTCACGTGCTGACCTACACCTATACCGATGGCAATGGGTGTACGAATGAATGCACAACGACCATCGTAGTGAACGCCCTGCCTTTGGTGGATGCCGGGACCTATGGCCCGTATTGCAGTGTTGAACTCCCGGTGTCCTTGGGTGGTGCTCCTGTCGGTGGCGTGTGGTCGGGCACGGGAGCGAACGGTGCCAGTTTCGACCCCGCATCGGGAACCGCCACGCTGACCTACACCTTTACCAATGGTAATGGATGTGCCAACAGTGCGCAGACCATCATCACCGTGAACACCGCCACTCCGTGGTATGCCGACCAGGATGGCGATGGCTTCGGCGATCCGGGCACCATGACCATGGCCTGCAGCCAGCCAAATGGCCACGTGGGCAATACGGACGACACCTGTCCAATGCTGTTCGGCCAGAACGGCGATGCCTGCAATGCCGGCCCCAACTTCGTGCTGGGCCAGATCGTGAACTGCGCATGTGTTGGCCAGCAATGCACCACGGACCTGATCGTGGAGTTCCAGACCGATGGCAATGGATCCCAGAACACGTGGGAGCTGCGCACGAACGGGACCAACATCGTGGTGCAGAGCGGTGGGGGATGGTACCCCGGTGGCGCAGTGATCACTGACAATACCTGTTTGCCCGATGGTTGCTACCACCTGCGCGTGTTCGATGCCGGAGGTGATGGTATGGCCAACGGTGGTTACATCCTGCGCACCGCCAGCGGACAGCGGATCATCGACAACCGCAACAACTTCACCAACGGTAGTGTGAGCGCGGTGATCGGGAACGGCGGCTTCTGCCTGCCCTTGGGCACCGACAAGTTGATCTACACCAGTTGCGACAAGCTCGATTGGGTGAACGACCAGTATATCGTGGCCGCACCAAACCCTGCGGTGAGCGCACAGTGGGGCACGGGCGACCAGACCGACGACGGCTACCAGTTCTGGATCTTCGACCCCAATGGCACCTATGGTTACACCAAGTTCCGCAACCACGCCACCAGCGATGGCTTCGGTCCGGCCAATGCTGTGAGAGCGTGCCATGCCCGCATCAACAACTGGAGCCCGAACCAGATCCCGGCCAACGTACTGATGAACGTGAAGGTGCGCAGCCGTGTGAACGGAGTGAACAGCGCATGGGGTCCGGTGTGCCGCTTCAAGATCGATCCGGTGCGTGCCGCATGTCCCCTCACCAAGCTGATGGACATCCC
>CAZQFG010000229.1:0-2418 GCA_964592515.1 uncultured Chryseobacterium sp.
CCGTTGCGCCATCTGCTCCCTTCAAGGCTTGATAGGGCATGCTCTTCTGTGGCGCTGCGGGATCCTGTCCTTTGCGCACATGGGGCAGTGCAACATCGGTGAAGCGTGCCAGATCTGCGGTCTCCACAGTGGTGCGCGTCATGCTCAGCGGCTTCAGGATCCGCTCGGTCACGAAGGCGTCCCAGGTCTTTCCGCTCACGGCCTCAATGAGCTGTGCCGCCGCGATGTACATGAGGTTACTGTAGCCGAACTCATCGCGGAACGCATGGGTGAAAGGCTCGTTCGCGTGGCGTTCCAGTATGCTGCGCTGGTCGTAGTCGGTGCCATACCAGAGCAGGTCGCCGTCGAAGGTGATCCAGCCGCTGCGGTGGCAGAGCAGGTCCTTCACCATCATGTGCTCGGTCACGTACGGGTCGGGTGTTCTGAACCAAGGCATGTGTTTCACCACGGGGTCGTTCCAGCCCAGTTTGCCGTCATCTACCAAAAGGCCCACGGCGCATGCGGTGAAGGCCTTGCTCATACTGGCGATGAAGAAAATGGAGCTCGGCGTAACGGGGTCGGCCTTGGCAAGGTCGAGCTTGCCGTAGCCCTTGCTCCACACCAATTGGCCATCCTTTACAATGCCTACGGCCAGGCCGGGTTGGTCGAACTTCACAACGGCATCGGCGATGTAGGCGTCAAGTGCGTTCAGGTCCGGCTGTTGCGCTGAAAGGCCGAGCGCGAACACCACGGTAAGGCAGGTGAGGAGGGGGCGGATGATCATGGTGCGAAGATGCATGTTCGGAAAGGCACGAAATAATGCTTGTTCCGGTCGCGGAGGTGTATGGCCGTTGTTCGCTGCAGGCAAGGGCCTGTTCCTTAGGGTCAGCAGCGTGTGGTGCTATTCGGTGCCAACGCTCACTTCCACTTCCGGTGCCATCTTCTTGGCACCTTTCAGTTTGGTCTCTGCGGTAACACCATCGAGCACTTCCAGGTTGATGCCATCGCTGAGGCCGGTCTTGATGTAGGTCCTTTTCCATTCCTCGCCATCCTGCACGTGCACAAAGGCACTGTCGCCTGTGGTGTTGAATTCCACAATGCTCTCGGGTACGGTGAGCACGCTGTCCCGTTGTTCAAGCACGATGTCCGCATTGGCACTGTATCCGCTGCGCAGGGTCTGTCCGTCCTTCAGTTTCACGGCCGCGCGGATCTCGAACTGGATGGCGCCGTTCTCTTCCACGCCTTTCGGGGCGATATACTCCAGTTCGGCGTCCCACTTGGCATTGTCAATGGCGCCCACGGTGAGCACAACGGGCATGCCCAGCTTCACTTTGCCCACTTCGCTCTCGTCCACTTTGCCTTGGAAGATCAGGTCGTTCATGTCCGCAATGGCGGCAATGGTGGTGCCTTCGTTGAAGTTGTTGCGCTCGATCACACTGTTGCCCTCCTTCACGGGCACATCCAGCACCATACCGTTGATGGTGCTGCGCACGATCGTGTTACCTGCGCTGCTGCGGCTGATGCCATCACGCACCACCTGTAGGGCCTCTTGCGCTGCGGCTACCTCCTGCTTGGCGTTCTTCAGTGCCATGTCAAAGGTCTGCATTTCAGCCGCGCTGATCACACCCTTGTCGGCCAACGGCTTGTTGCGGTCATAGTTGAGCTGTGCGTTCTGCTGGCCGATCTCGGCATTGCGCAAACGGTTCTCGGCATTGCTCAGGGAGAGCATGTCAGGCACGATCTTGATCTTGGCCAGGGGCTGGTCTTTCTTCACGATGTCGCCGGCCTCCACATAGAGCTCGGCGACAATGCCGCTTACCACGGGTTTGATCAGGATCTCCTTGCGCGGCACGATCTTGCCGTTGGCCACGGTCTTCTTCACCACGTTGTTGCGCTTCAGCGTTTCCACGTTGAACTCGTCGGGTTTGCTGGCGCTCTTCTCGTACAGGAAATACATGGTCCAGATGAAGAGGGCGCCGAGACCGATGAAGAGGAGGTATTTGAGGATGCGTTTCATACCCGAAGTGCGGTTGATGGTGAGGAGGTGTGCGGAGGGTGTAGGTGTGTGCTATTCGGCCCGCAAGGCATCAACGGCTTTGATGCGCAGGGCACGGCGCGCGGGCAAGAGTCCGGCCAGGAGCCCGCTGGTGATCAGCACGCCGAAGGCCACCAAGGCCACGAAGAGGTCCACGCCGGGGTTCTTGAAGAAGTCGGCCTCGCCGGCCACGCTGCGGATGAGCTCGAGCACACCCACGCCGGCCAGCAGTCCGAAGTAGCCTGCAATGAAAGTGAGGGTGAGCGCTTCCTGCACGATCTGTCCGGTGATGTTGGCGGGTGTGGCCCCGAGGCTGCGGCGTATGCCGATCTCCTTGGTGCGCTCCTGGATGCTCACGAGCATGATGTTGCCAATACCGATCACGCCGGCCAGCAGGGTGCAGA
>CAZQFG010000229.1:2518-4647 GCA_964592515.1 uncultured Chryseobacterium sp.
ATGCTCACGAGCATGATGTTGCCAATACCGATCACGCCGGCCAGCAGGGTGCAGATGCCCACGAACCAACTGAGCCCGCCGATGCCGATGAACAGTCCGTTCATCATGCCATAGAACTCCTGCATGTTCCAGCTCCCGAAGGCGCTCTCGTCCGTGGGGTCCACGCGGTGCTTGCGGGCCATGAGCGCGCGTACCTGTTTCTCCATCTCGGCCACATCAACGCCCGGCTTGGCCACCAGTGTGAACCAATGCACCTCGTTTAGGCTGTTGAAGGCTTTCTGGAAGGTGGTGAAGGGCACGTAGATCTTGGCATCGGGATTGTCGCCCATTTCGGCGCTGCTCTTCTTCTTGCTTACGCCCACAACCTGGAAGTACACGCCGTTGATCTTGATGTGCTCACCGATCGGGTCCTGCGCTCCGAAGAGCTGTTTCACCACATCCACACCGATCACGGCCACCTTGCGCTCTTGGGACAGATCGGCACTGTTCAGGAACCGTCCTTGTGGCAGACGGATGGCCTCCACTTGGATCACTTCCGGCTCGCAGCCATAGATGGAGAAGGCGCCGATCTTGCCGTTGTAGCTCACGTTGTTGCCGCCCTGCCAACCGCCCAATTGCAGTTGTGGCGAACAGATCTCGATGCCAGGCACGTTGCGACGGATGATGCCGACGTCCTCGTTGTCGAAGTTGAAGTTGCGTCCCTTCTGGAAACCCGCATAGGGCTTGGTGGTGGGCATGGTCCACAGAAATGCGCTGTTGGTGGCGAATCCTTCAAAACCACCGAGCACCGCGTTCTTCAGGCCGTTGCCCATGCCAAGCATCACCACCAGCATGAAAATGCCCCAGCCCACACCGAACATGGTGAGGAAGCTGCGGAGCTTGTTGCGGCTCAGCGTGTTCCAGATCTCTCCCCAGCGGTCGTTGTCGAACATGGCGTTATTCGTCACGTAGCGCTTCAATGGGACGGATGGCCGCTGCCCGGCGGGCGGGGATGAACCCGGCCAGGGCACCGGCAAGGATCAACGCCAGCAGGGCATAGATGGCCACATTGATCTGGATGGTTGGATCGCGGAAGAACTCGCTACCGGGCACCACGCTGGCAATGCCTTCCATGAGGAACACGCCCAGCACCAGTCCCAGCCAACCGGCCATGCCCGTAATGAACACGGCTTCAAGCAGCACCTGGCCCACAACGTTGGCCGGTGTGGCCCCCAACGCCTTGCGGATACCGATCTCGCGGGTACGCTCCTTCACCACGATGAGCATGATGTTGCTCACACCCACGATGCCCGCGATCAGGGACCCGATACCCACGAACCACAGGAAGGCCGAGATGCCATTGAAGATGTTGTTCATGGTGCCCACGTTCTCCACGTTGTTGTTCACCCACAAGGCACGTTCGTCCGTGGGGTCGAAGTCGTGGCGACGGGCCAGCGTATGCACGGCGCGTTCCTGCGCGCGTTTGGCACCGGCCAGGCTCGCATCGCTGAAGCTGAAGGTGATGTCGTCCACGATGCCTTTGGCATTGAAGACCTTCTGGGCTGCGCTCAGCGGGATGTACACCGGACTACGCTGCCCGCGCTCGGGACCGCCGGTCTCGTACGCATATCGGCCCACCACTTCGAAGGGAATGCCGTTCACGTTGATCCACTTGTGCAGCGGGTCTTCGGTCTTGAACAGCTCGGTGCGGCAGTCCTCTGCGATCACGATCACCTTGCGGTCCTGCACTTGGTCCACTTCATTGATGAAGCGCCCTGCTATGATGGTCTGGTGCTGCAAATGGCGATGTTCCGGCTGTATGCCACGGATGCTGTAGCTGCCGGAGTTCATGCCATACTGCAATTTGCTCTGGCCGCGCCATACGCTGTATTGTCCGCAAATATGCTCGATGCCGGGAACGGCGTTCCGCAGGGCCTCGATATCCGTGTCCTCCAGATCGATCTTGCGATTGGGGGGCAGGCCTTTCCACGGTTTGCTGGTCTCGTTGCCCCAAATACGGATGCTGTTGGTGGCCGTGTTGCGGAAGTTGTAGCTGAAACCGTTGCGAAGTCCCGCACCCGCACCCAGGAGAATGATCAGCATGAAGATGACCCAGAACACCGCAAAGCCCGTGAGCACCGCCCTCAGCT
>CAZQFG010000230.1:0-4622 GCA_964592515.1 uncultured Chryseobacterium sp.
CGCGAATGACAGCAAGGCCTCCGCATAGCGGGGGCCTTGTGCGTTTCCGGCAGGCCTGTTCTACTTGTATGGTCTTATCACGAACAGGGCGATGTGGATAACCGGCTCGTGGTTACCTTCGGCATCCCTAACTCGATTGTTCACCACCGTCCCTTGTGCTTTGCATGGGACGTAATTACCATCCTCATGAGGAAGCTCATTCCGCTTCGGAAGTCCTTGTTGTTTTCCGCCTTAGCGCTTGGAAGCCTGTCACTACAAGCACAGTTGACCTTGGTCAGTTCTCCCTATACACAGGATTTCGACGCGATAGGTTCGGGTTTGCCGGCTGGTTGGACAGTCCGGACAGGAGCCACAGCGGCAGCTCTCGGCACGTCCCAGACTTTTGTTACGAGCACTTCCAACGGATGGACCAGCACAACTGCTCAATTCAGGAACGCAGCTTCCTCAGAAGCTCCTTCAGCATCCGGTGATCTTACAGCAGTGCAGGCTACCCGTACGGATAGGGTTCCGTCGGTTCGTCAGAGCGGTACGTTCGGTGATCCAGGTGCGGCTTTTGTCCTCGAGATCGCAAATACAGTGGGATTTTCTGCATTCGACCTTTCATTCAAGTTGCAATCCTTGGACGTCGGTAGCGCTCGTGTCACTACTTGGCGCGTGGATTACGGGTTCGGTGTGAGTCCGACCTCGTTCACGGCCGCGACCACTTCACCTGCGACATTGACCACAGGTGGGTCGACATTCACGAGTCAATCAGTTACAGTGGACTTCGGCAGCGCTTTGGATGGTCAATCCGGCCCTGTGTGGATACGAATTGTCACTGTTACATCAAGCACCGGGTCGGGTAATCGGCCCACGACGGGCATTGACGATTTCAACCTCACCTATTCGGCTGGCGCCCCCAATACTTCCGTCCAATTCACGAACACCAATAGTACTGTAGCCGAGAATGCCGGCACGACGAACCTGGCACTAACTATCACCAACTTCGACGCCAGCAACGCCACCAACGTCACCATCGCGGCGACGGGCGCAACTGGTCGCATCACAACTTTCACCACTCCTGTTTCTTTCCCAGCCAACAGTGGCAACAGTGAGAATTGTGTGGTGTCACTTAGCAACGACCTGCTATGCAATGGCAACGAGGTGGTCACCTTTACAATTACCGGGGTGTCTGGAGGCCAGGGTACACCTACGATCGGCACCAACTCCACACATGCACTCACGGTGAATGATGACGAAACCCCTGTCGATCCGGTGGCTACTGCCGCCACGGCGGTCGGGGTCACCGGTTTCACCGCCAACTGGAACGCCGTGCCCGGTGCCACCGGCTATTTCCTGGATGTGTACGAGCTGGTTCCGACCAACGCCACGGATCTTTTCATCAGCGAGTACGTGGAAGGTACCTCGAACAACAAGTACATCGAGATCTACAACGGAACTGGCGCGACTGTGGATCTGAGCGACTACCAGCTGATCCAGTATAACAATGGTTCAGCCACACCGACATACACTGTCACCCTTTCTGGCACTCTAGCGAACGGCGCCGCCATCGTGTACAAGCATCCTTCTGCCGTTGTATATGGTGGTGGCACGGCGTTGAACTTAAACATCATGGGCTTCAATGGGGATGACGCCATGGTGCTCTATAGGATCAGCTCTGCAAGTAACGTGGACATCTTCGGGCGTATCGGTGAGGATCCCGGTGCCGCTTGGACCTCTGGTCTGTTAACCACTGTGAACAAGACTCTTCGTCGCAAGTCCGCAATCAGCGGCGGTGTCACCGTGAACCCTGGAGTTGGTTTTCCCTCGCTTGCTTCGGAATGGGACATGTTCAATGAAGACGATGCGACCGGCCTTGGCGCTCACACTTATAATGCGGTCAACCAGATCTTTGTTACCGGGTACAACAACGCCAGTGTTGGCAATGTCACTTCGGTGAACATCACTGGTCTGGACCCGCTCACGACCTATTATTACGTGGTGCGCAGCACCGGCGGTTGTAGCACCGGCGACGACAGCAATGAGATCAGCGCCACCACGCTGCCTGTACCGGCTTACTACAGCCAAGGCAACGGCAACGTGAACGACCCGATCTGGGCCGACGCCCCGGTAGGAACACCCGGTCCCGCGATCTGGACCCCCGGCAGCAGCATGGTGGTGCAGGCCAGCGACACTGTTACAGTGAACGCGGGCACCAGCATCAACGACCTGACCACCGAAGCCAGCAGCCGCCTCGTGATCGGCAACGAGATCCTCCTGAGCGTGCATGGTGACCTGCTCACCTTGGCGCAGTTCAGTGTTTCTGCCGCCAACGGTGAGGTGGAACTGGTCAGCACCTCGCCGGTCACGGTCAATAGCACTGGTGTGGTGGCCTTCAACGACCTTACGGTGAACACCCCTGCCGGCACCACGGTGAACGGTGGTGTGAACATTTTCGGCACCCTGCTGCTGGCCGATGGCGACTTTGATGCCACGAATGCCACGGTACGCCTGCGCAGCGATGCCAACCGCACCGGTCGTTTGGGTCCTGTGGCCGGCACAGCCGATTACCTCGGCAACCTGGTGGTGGAGCGCTACATCCCCGGCGGTGCCACCAATTGGCGCATGCTGGGCAGCCCGGTGGACGGTGCCACCGTTGCCGAGTGGAACGACGACTTCTTCACGGCCGGTTTCCCCGGTAGCGACTACCCCAACTTCATTGTGGATGGCCAACCCTGGCCCAGCATCCGTCGCTACGACGAGAGCAACACCGGTACCAGCGAGAACGATGGGCTGATCGGTGTGGCCGGGGTGAGCGAGGCCCTGGTGCCCGGTCGCGGCTATGCCGTTTGGTGCGGTGACAACCTGGGCGGAACGAACCCCTTCCTGGTCGAAGTGCCCGGACAGCCTGTGATCGCGGCCGCTCCGCTAACCCTGCCCATGACCTACACCAACACCGGCACCCCACTGGTGGACGGCTACAACCTGGTGAGCAACCCGTTGCCTTCGCCCATCAGCTTCGCGGCCATCAACCGCGGTGCCGATGTGTTGAATCAGTACCTCAGCTACAACCCCACCAACGGGAACATCTCCAGCTGGAACGGTGTGATCGGTACCAACGGTGCCACCAACGTGATCCAGAGCAGCCAGGCCTTCTACCTGAAGGCCACCGGCGCCTCGGTGACAACCACCGTGGATGAGAATGCCAAAGTGGCCAGTAACGCCGGCGGACTGTTCGGCGCTGACGGACAGACGGGCCTGCCGTTGCTCCGCCTTACGGTCGGAAGCGCACTGAACAGTTACAGCGATGAGGTGGTGGTGGTGTTCCAGGACGGTACGCCCACATTCGGCGGCGGCGATGTGTCCAAAGTGGTGTTCAGCCACCCCGAGGCACCGCACATGGCCCTGCGTAGCGCTGACGGTGAGGACCTCGCCATTGATATGTACGGCGCCTACAGCACGGACATCAGCATTCCCGTGCTGGTGAACGCCCCGGTGAGCGGCACCTACACCGTGACCGCTGCGGAGCTCACCAACCAGGTCGGCCTCAGCTGTTTCAGCCTGGAGGACCTGCTTACGGGTGTGATCACGCCGCTGACCGAAGGTGCTTCCTACAGCTTTGCCATCGAGGCGGGCGCCGATGCGACCCAGCCCCGCCTGTTGCTGCACGCTACGGCCCCCGTACCGTTCAGCACCACCAATGCCACCTGCGCCAACACACCGAACGGCCAGGCCATGTTGGATGGCATTGCAGGTCCTGTTGACATCACCTGGACCGATGCATTCGGCAACGTGCTCCTGCAACAGACGGGCGTCAGCGGTTCGGCCACTTTTGGTGGTCTTGCGGCCGGCAGCTACAGCGTGCGCATGGGCACCACTGCCGTTTGCGGCGAACTGGTCAGCGACTTCACCATCACTGCACCCTTCGAACTGGAGGCGGTGGCCGAGGTGATGAACGCCACTTGCGGCAACACGGCCGATGGAACGGTGGATGTGCTGGTGATGGGTGGGGTGGCCCCCTACACCTACCTCTGGAGCAACAACAGCACCAATGAGGACCTGGTGGCTGCGGCCGGGGTGTACAACCTCACCGTGACCGATGCCAATAACTGCACGTGGACCAGCGAAGCCTACCTGATCGACAGCAATGGTCCGGAGGCTACGTTCACCGCGAGCGCCGATCTGGTGACCGTGGGTACCGAAGTGGCCTTCCAGAGCTTCTCCGAGGCAGAGAACCTCACCTGGGACCTGGGTGATGGCACTACCGCTGAAGGAGCTGAAGTGGTGCATACGTACCTGCAGCCTGGCACCTACACGGTGACCCTGACGGTGGCCGATGCCCTGTGCACGGACCAGACCAGTATGGAGATCACGGTGGAACTGACCACCGGTGTGGCCTCCCCGAACGTGGCCGGTGCGGTGAATGCTTGGGCCACGCCCAACAACATCGTGATCGAGCACGGCCTGAACAACCAGAGCCCCCTGCGCATCGAGCTGCTGGATGCCACGGGTCGCCTGCACCTGCAACGCCAGGTGGCCGCTACGCCGGGCAGGATCCTGATACCCTCGGAAGGCCTCGCCACGGGTATCTGGTTCGTCCGCGTGACCAATGGTGATACCCTGCGCACGGTCCGGGTGCCGGT
>CAZQFG010000231.1:0-4616 GCA_964592515.1 uncultured Chryseobacterium sp.
CGCACCCAGATCGGGGTTGGCGTTCGCGGTATAGGTGACCACCGCGGTGTCGGTGCAGTTGAAGCCATTGGTCACCACCAGTTGGTAGTTGCCCGATGTGCTCACCGCGCTGGGGTCTGCGATAGTGGCACCGCCTAATGTCCACTCCGTATTGAGGCCTGTGGTGGCGTACAATGGCGTAAGGTCGAACGAGGTTCCGGCGCAGCTGCCAGCGCTCAGGTCCGCACCCAAGGTTGGCGAGGGGTCCAACTGGAGCGTCATCTGGGCGGTGGCCTCGCAACCGTCCGCGCTGGTGGCAGTAAGCAGGTAGGTCCCGGCTTCGGTCACAGCGGTCGGCGTGGACACCGGAGCACCGGCCAAGGTCCATTCCGTGGTGTTGGCGCCCGTGGCGAACAGGGCCGTGAGGTCCACTTCCACGCCCTCGCATTGCGTAAGCGCTTGGTCCGGGCCCAGCACCGGATCGGGCATCACCACCACCGTGGTCTGCGCGGTATCGGTGCAGTTGTTGGCATCGGTGGCCACAAGGGTGTACACGCCGGGCGTGGTCACTGCGGTGGGGTCCGGCACCACTGCGCCGCCAAAGGTCCAAGCGGTGGAAAGGCCCGTGGTGGGATAGAAGCCGGTAAGGTCAGCGGCCTCATCCTCGCACACAGAGTCGATCAGATCGCCACCGAGCACGGGGCTCACGTTCAGGTCCACCACCACCAGCGCCGTATCCGTGCAGCCCGCAGCAGTGGCGGCCACCAGTTGGTAGGTGCCGCCCTGGTACACGGCGGCCGGTGCGGCTACCGTTGCACCCAAATAGGTCCATGTAGGTGTAAGCCCGGCCGTGTTGTACAGCGTCGTAAGGTCAAGCGAGCTGTTGTTGCACAGGGCGTGTGTTTGGTCGGCACCCAGTCCGGGCGGGACATCCACGGTCACGGTCACTTGGGCCATGTCCGTGCATCCATCCACGGTCACCACATCAACGGTGTACACACCGGCATCCGTAGTGGCTTCAGGTGTGGCATAGGGCGCGCCATTGAAGGTCCATGTGGGGCTGAGGCCCGCTGTGGCGAAGAGCGAAGTGAGGTCCACCGAGGCACCGGCACACAGGCTCACAGCTTGATCTCCGCCGAGCACGGGGTCGTTGGCAATGGCCAGTGTCACTTGCGCCACATCGGAGCAGCCCGCATTGGTGGCGGTCACTTCGTACACCCCGGTCAAGGTGGCCGCTGTGGCCGTGGGGTTGGTAATGGGTGTGCCGTCCAGCGTCCACGCCGTGCCGCTGACCCCGGTGAAGTCGAACAAGGCCGTAAGGTCCACGGGTCCTGCACCACTGCATTGCTCCACGCTTTGGTCGGGGCCCAGGTTGACACCCGGCGAGACCTGCACATTGAACGAACCGAAGTAGTAACAACCCGACCAATCCGTTCCTTCGATCTGGTAATCACCTGGATCGGTCACGTTGTAAGGGTCGGCCACGGACACGCCGGACCACGAGTACCAAACGGAGAAGCTGACACCCATGCCGCCCCAACTGGTCTCATAGTTGGTGAGCACGTCCGCGGTCTGGCCAGCGCAGATGGAAGCCACTTGGGAACCCATGTCGATGAAGCATGGCGGGGGTGGGCTGGAGAAGCCGAACGCGAACGCGCCGCTGCCCACACCACCGTTGAACCAACCCGGTGTCCAGGTACCACCAGGCCCGGGACCGGGGTTCGCGCTGGCACACGCCGTATCGATCACCGTGATGGTCCACACCCCATCAGCATTCTCATCCGTGAACGCACTGAGAGAGCCTCCCTGAGGAGTATAAGACCCGGAAAATGGTGCCGCAGCACCAACAATGTTGCCCCCTCCCCAAAACGGGAAATTGGTATTGGTGTAGTTCTGTCCACCCGCACCATTGAACGCCGATAGCAGCAAGGTGGTGCCTTCGGGCGAAGTGAGTGAGATCTGCAGCGTTTGCGGGTGATCGGTGGTAATGTTCAGGACCACATTTTCCAGGTAGGGCCCCCAGTTCCATCCGTCCGGTGTGATCAGCCAGCCCACGCCGCTCACCGTGGCCGTGAAGGTGCTGGTATCGCACAGTGGAATAGGACCGCTGGTAAAGGGAAAATTCTGTGCCTGGGCGGGCCGTGCAAGGCCCAGCATGAGCAGCAAGAACGCGAACGACCGAAGGATCCCGGATAAGGGCATGGTGGGGTGGTGCAAGAACGGCCGAAACTACTGAGAACTGCTGTAGGAAAGACGGGGACGCCAAGTACGTGGTTGCCTGAGAATGAAGAAATTAAATGCACAACGAACGTTTGGCGCCAGACCGTGCTTGGACATCGCCTTACCCTCTGAACGAACCCCAGCCGTTCCGCTTGTTAAAGTGTGTGTAGTTCCGAGCGGACCGCCATGCCGGCCTCATCTTCGAACCACCATTACCGGCCCTATGCGTGCTTCCATCGTTCCCGCCACACTGCTCGCCCTCGCATTCACCTCCTGCGCCCGTGAGCCACGTGCCGGTGTGGCCGCAGCACCGCCGCCCATGCAATACATCAGCGATCCCTCATTGCGCCCGGCCATCTCCGTGGTGGATGCCTTGCACCTGGACCTGGTGCAGCGCACCTGTGCCATGTACGTGGCCGTGCGTTCGGCGGCCTTCGCGGCGCCTCTGGCCTTCGGCAACGAGGTGGAGGACAGCATGGTGCACTGGAACCTATGCCCCGGCGGCACCATGGTGGCGTGCGCTGTTGTGCCTTCGGCGGATGGCGATAGTACCATCACGGGCATACCGTGGCCATACCACCAACAAGCGGGTCTCTAAGCCTGTTCCCCGCCCCGTGCGTGGAACGCAATAAACCACGCCTTACCTTGGTTCTCCCAGCAACAAAACCCCCTTCCATGGAATTACGTGCCGCCCTCCTGCTCACCCTGCTGCTCCCGTTCACCGCTACCCGTGCGCAGAACGACCCGATGAGCGTGGAACCCGTGATGAGCGCGGACCCCGTAGTGGCCCAGCCCGCCACCACCACCATGGAGTTCGTGGCCATGGAGCACGACTTCGGCGACATCTACCAAGGCTCGGAGAACCCCTATGTGTTCCGGTTCACCAACACGGGTAGCGTACCCCTGGTGATCGAGAACGCCAAGGGCAGCTGTGGCTGCACCGTGCCCTTCTACGCCAAGGACCCGATCATGCCCGGCGAAACGAGCGAGATCCATGTGGTGTACAAACCCGGCAAGCAGGAAGGCCCACAGACCAAGTCCGTAACGCTGATGGCGAACACGGAAATGGGCATGACCATCCTGCGCATCAAGGCCAATGTGCTGGTGGTTGATTCCGTGGTGGCCCCCGCGCTCTTCGCCGTGGAAGAGGAACACCAAGAGGCCCGCAAGGCCATTGATGCCCTGAACCCCGGCTGCTTCGTGCTCTTCCCCAACCCCACCTCCGGCGACCTGCGGCTTGACCTGAAGGAGCACATCGGCCGCAGCGCGCAGGTGACCGTGCACGATGGAACGGGCCGCGTGATGCTCGATACGCGCATCACCGATATCAGCAGCGAGAGCAGCCGCATGGATGTTTCCGGCTTTCCCGATGGCATCTACATCGCCACCGTGCAGGTGGATGGCCTGCCGCCCCTATCGCAGTGCTTCGTGGTGAACAAGTGAGGGGAGTGGGTAGAAGAATGGACTACCCGCGGGAAGCTCGTCGCTTGCGTACCGTAGTGGCCCGCACCTGCTGCTTGGAATGGATCACGGCCAATATGGACGCTACGGTTCCCTTCATGGCATAATGATAGATGATCCTGTAGGGCGGTATGATCACCTCCTTGTAGACCTTGGTCCTCATCTCGGGTACCATTCGGCCACTTCCCGGAAAGCGTTCGATGAGCACCTCTGCAGAAAGGATGCGCTCCACTTGTTGTCCTGCCCTGACCGAGGAATCCAAAGCGATGTATGCTGCGATGGCCTCAATGTCCTCGAGCGCCCCCGGCATCCAGTTCACTTCAACCATTTGGAAAGCCGCTTTCGCGCTTGGGCGGAGGTAAGACCCTTACCGCTCTCAAGCTCCTTCATGCCGCGCTCCACCTTTCGCACCACCACCATATGTTCCAATAGCTCATCCACCGTGAACCGGTCCGGCATGGACTTGATCCGTTCCAACACGGCCTTCTTGTGCAACTTCTCCTCCGTGGTGCGCATAGTCCAAAGGTAATGGACCCGGGTCCGCAGAGAAAGCGGGCGCGTGCCACTTCTCACCTGTTCGCTGCCTTACTTGAAGAACCGCTCGAACAAGTGCAGGTCCTTCTTCAGGTCCTTGTCGTTCGGGAGCGACAGGTGCTTCAGCGACGGGACCTTCAGGATCGGCAGGTACGAATGGTCCGCGATGGTGGTCATGGTAAGGTTGAGGCGCACCAACCGGGGCAGCTGCTCCAGAAAGCCCAGTGAGCGGATGGTCACTTTCTTCAAGGAAGCATACGGATCGCCTTCAATGGAAAGATCCTCCAGCTCGGGCAGTTGGGCCAGGAAGTCGTAGTCCGAGATCTTGTACAGCTTGTCGGCTTCAAAGGTCACCAGCTCCTTCAGCCCGGCCACTACGCCGATATCCTCGATGCTGGCGCCGCCGCCCAAGTGCAGGTACT
>CAZQFG010000232.1:0-4614 GCA_964592515.1 uncultured Chryseobacterium sp.
TGAAAGGGAAGAATCCTGCCGAACCGGGTTGTGCGGTCCAGCAAACGGTGGCCATGATCGGGTTACTGCCCGTGAAGCTGAAAGTGGACCCCGGTAGGTTCTGTTGGATGTTACTGAATGCCGTGAGCACGTTGGGCAGGTTCGGGTCGCTGATCGGCATGCTGAAACAGAAGCTGCCTGATTCGCACACCCGGATGGCCCGCGGACCGGTCTGTACAGCCGAGCCGGTCACATTTTGAATGACGCCCGTCGCGGGGTCGGGCGGGTCGTTGGTACAGGGGTAGGCCACGAACTGCATATCGCGCATGATCGTACCTACGATCTGGCCGTTCACCCAGTGGTTCACCTGAACTGCCACCACCCAGTTACCCTGGGTGTTCAATGTGAAGTTCACTTCACCGGTCGCCGGATTCAGTGTGAGCCCCGGAATAGGTACTGTACCAGTGTTCGGTGCCACATAGGCCAACGGGGCACCATTGATTCCCATTGCGCTGATGAGCTGGTAACTGAGCGAATCGGACTCTGGATCGAAAGCACCGAAGCTGTAGGTGATCGGAAAGCCCAGACAAACGAACGGGATCGCCGTATTGGTGAACTGGGGCGAATCGTTGCAGGGAACTGCTGCATTGTTAATGGTGGCCCTGATATAGGTACGCTGAGCCCCCGGGTTCTGCAGGTTCACGATCGCATTATTGCGGTAGATGTTCGTGTACGAGATCGTCCAGAAGTTGCAGGGCTGCAGGGTGATGGTGCCCGTGTAGATGTACTGCTGGATGCCCGGCAGCGAACCACCGTTGCACGTACTATTGGGAAGTTCCAGGTCGCATAGTTGCGAGATCTCCTGACCGCCCGGAGTGCTCACCACCAGCGTGGTGTTACCGCAAGGGCTGGTCACTTGCAGCGTGTAGCTGGGGTCAACGTTGATCCCAGCACAATCGCGGTAGATCACCATGGTGATCCGGTATTGGTTGTTGCCGAGGCAATCCCAGTAGATCTCGCCACCGCTCATGTGCGTGGCCCTGGCGGACAATGTCGCAAGGACAAGGATCAGGGAGGTGAGTAGTGCGCGGATCATGGGAATGGGGGGATTCGCCCGACCGTTCCTACGCGCTTTGTTCACCAAGGGTTATCACTTGCCTGCCATTCCAACGCCTGGATACCTTCGTGGCTCATGTCAATGACCATCGCGTTCAGTCCCTATCGCCTGCTGTTCAAGCACCCTTTCGGAACATCGCACGGTCTGCGCGACGGCACCGATGCGCTGTTCGTCCGGTTGGAGGAGGACGGTGTTCTCGGCTACGGTGAAGTGACCTTGCCGCCCTATGTGAAGGAGACCGTTCCTGGAGCAATGGCCCGGTTGCGGATACTGGCTGGACAAGGTCCGTGGTCAACGAGAAAGCTGGGGGAAGCCCTGGCCGACCACCGCTTTCTGGAAGACATGCCGGCCCTTCGAGCAGGACTGCAAATGGCCTATATCGATCATTTAAGTAAACTATACCAAATACCTGTATATCAATTATTAAAGACAATTATACCTGAATGCCATCTACCTGTCATGACGTTGGGTATTTGCCCGCCCAACGAGGTACTGGAGAAACTCCAGGAGTTACCTCGAACTGGAGCTTTCAAGCTCAAGGTCGGTGATGACCGTTCGGTTGAGCGGCTTGAATTGGTGCTGAAGCATACGTCCGCGATGGTCTTGTTGGACGGCAACCAGGGAATGGCGTCCGTGAGCTCTGCCGTAGAGCTGATCGAACGGATCCCGGCTGAACGCCTGATCGGCTTTGAGCAACCGTTCGATACCGGGCGGGATCACGATAGTCGTGAATTGGCGAAGCGTACAGCCGCGGTCGTTTATGCTGACGAATCGCTTCAGAATGAGGCGGATATGGACAGGGTAGCCCAGGCGTTCGGTGGCGTGAACATCAAGCTGATGAAATGCGGCGGACCAGACCGGGCATTGCGGTTGGCTGAACGGGCCCGCGATCTGGGCTTGAAGGTCATGCTGGGCTCCATGAGCGAAAGCTCGCTGGGTTGCACGGCTATGGCCCAACTGTCCGGCAATGCCGATGTGGTGGACCTGGATGGACCTTGGTTACTGAAGAACGACCCGTGGATAGGGTTATCCGTAATGAACGGGCGGATGACCGTACCAGCGGTATCTGGACTTGGGGCGTGCCCACGATCCGACTTGGTCTATATTGGCGCATAATTTATATTATGTTAAGTTGTATTATTCTGACCGTGAGCAGAATACCTACCCGATGCTACCAAGCCCTCATGGTAACGGTCCCTATAAAATAGATCATTCCTAAGCTACACCTCCTGCCCGAGGTTGGCATTCCAGCCATCTCTATCCCAACGGGGATCTCCTCCTACTTCACCAGATCAAATCCCTACAGTACCCGTCCAATTGATCTCGCCCCTTGGAAATGAAAAAGGCCGGATCGCTCCGGCCCTTTCAACTGGTCAAGGAAAGCTCACTTCCCGAGCTTGTCCTTCATTTCCTGGTATTTGGCCTGATCGTTAGTCTTGGCATACAACTTCATCAGCTGCTGGATGGTCTGCTGGTCCTTGGGGTCCAATCGGTGCGCACCCTCGAAGTAAGGCACGGCCTGCAGGTAGATGTCGTCCGCCACCTTTTTGCACTTCACGTAGTCCGTGTCGCTCTTCAGCTTGTTGCACTTCTCGTACTCGTTGGCCGCACGGTTGTTATACAGCACACCGATGTTGAAGTAGGCGTCGAAGTAATTCGCATCCTTGGCAATGGCCTGCTTATAAGCCTCTTCGGCCAAGCCATACCACTTCTGCACGTCAGCGTCCTCCTTGGCATCTGCCGCCTTCTTGTCATATAGGCCGCCAAGCACGCTGTAGAGCAACGGATTGTTGGGATCTTTCTCAATGGCCAATTTCACGCTGCTTTCAGCCTCATCGGCACGATCCAGAGCCAGCAGAAGCGTCATCTCATCCATGATAAGCTCTTTATTATCAGGGAATTTGGCACGTCCAGCTCGTATGGTCTCAAGTGCACCCGTGTTCTCCTCGGTCTTACGTTGGAGGCTGGAGATATAGCGGTAGATCTCCGGCTTGCTGTAACCCAAGGAAAGGGCCTCCTGATAACGCTTGATGGCATTTGCGGCATCGCCCTTCGACTCGTAGGCCAAGGCTGAGTTGAACACCGCGTTGGTGTCCGCCTCGCCGAAGCTCTTCGCTACGCGCTCGGACTGACCATAGCAGGCAATGGCCTTATCGTAGTCCTTGGCACCGAAGGCATCGTTACCGGCGTTCAGTGAAGCACCTTGCATGGCGCGGAGAGCGCGACCGTTCTCCAGCTTGTAGCTGCCCTTGGTATCCAACTCGTTGGCCTTCAGGTAACTTTCGATGGCCCGGTCGATGGCCTCTGGGAATTGCTGCTTCAAGGCGGCATCCTCACCCAAGGCGATCAGACGGTAGATATCCCCCCTGTACCGCCAGGTCTTTTCAGATACGCTGGTCTTGGGGTCTGTAGTTGCGGGTTCAATGTACTCGGCAGCCTTGGCCAGGTTGCCGTCCTTCATTTCGTTGTATGCGCTCACCACGTTTGCGTTCTGGGCAAAAAGGCCCATGGTCGCTGTGGTCAGGGCGATCGTCAGCAGGTTCTTCATGGTCACTGTTGAGTGTGTTCTGATCATTCTTCGCTGGTTCCCTTATCAACTTCGGTGCCATCCGAGCTGGCCCCACCTTCACCCTCGGTTCCGGTGGCTTCGTCATTGGCACCCTCTTCCTCCCGCAAAGCGCCGTCGATTTTGGCCACTGCCGCGATCTGGTCATTCTTGCGGAGCTCGATCAGGCGCACGCCCTGTGTGGCGCGGCCCAATACCCGCAGCTCCTCCAGACCCATGCGGATGGTCAACCCGCTCCGGTTGATGATCATGAGCTGGTCGTCGGCCTGCACGTCCTTGATGGCGATGAGGTTGCCGGTCTTGTCGGTCACCTGCATCGTTTTCACCCCTTTGCCACCGCGGCTCACCATGCGGTAAGCGTACTCACCGTTCTCGTCCATGATGGCGGAGCGCTTTCCGTAGCCTTTCTCGCTGACCACCATCACCTGGCGGGTGGAGAGCTCGGCGCTTTCCACGGCGATCATGCCGATCACCTCGTTACCTTCCTCGTCGCCGAGGTTCATGCCACGCACACCGCTGGCATTCCGACCCATTGGGCGCACATCGTCCTCTTGGAAGTGGACGGCCCTGCCCTCGCGGCTGGCCAGGATGATGTGGCACTTGCCGTTGGTGAGGCGTGCTTCCAGCAACTCGTCGCCCTCGCGGATGCCCACCGCGATGATGCCGTTGGCGCGTGGACGGCTATATGCCTCCAGTGTGGTCTTCTTGATGATGCCCTTCTTGGTGCACAGCACCACGAAGTGGTTGTTCAGGTAGTCCTCGCTCTTCAGGTCCGTTACATTCAAGTACGCCACCACCTTGTCATCACCTTCCAGCTGGACAAGGTTCTGGATCGCGCGGCCCTTGCTCTGGCGGGTGCCTTCGGGGATATCGAAGACGCGCATCCAATAGCACCGACCCTTCTGGGTGAAGATGAGCAGGTAGTTGTGGTTGGTGGCCACGAACAGGTGCT